>JAYVQB010000228.1:0-7501 GCA_043757085.1 Verrucomicrobiota bacterium | reverse complement strand
TGGCGAGTTCACTCAGAGTTTGGTGTCCACGAGATAGTTCATAGCTCAATCGTTCGTGTATCGTCTTTGACCCGCGACGGAAGCTCAAACGGATACGGGCAGGACAACAGGTGATCCACCAGTCCCTCGTTGGGGCGGCGACTGATGCGGCGGAGCAAAATGGTGTTCTCATCCTCGATCATCACTTCGAAGTCCTGGCCTGGCTCCAAGCGCAGACGCTCCCGCACAGCGCTGGGCAGGGCGATTTGTCCTTTCTGGGATAGAACGGTAGTCATGGTGGGATTAATTATCCTACACAACTTGGCAAGGAGGCCACAGTCAATTTACGACCACATTGCCCGATCCAGCGTGCGGTAGTTGATCGCTTCGAGTATCTGGTTGCCGCTGATTTTTTCGCTGCCTGCGAGATCAGCAAGAGTGCGCGCGACTTTCAAAATGCGATCGTGCGCGCGGGCGCTGAAGTTCTGGCTAGTCATGGCGTGTTCCAGGAAGCCTGCGCCTTCGCTGTCGAGTTCGCAGTGTTTCCGAATCAGACGCGGGCCCATGCCGCTGTTGGTGTGGACACCTTTTTCTTTGGCAAAGCGCTCGCGCTGGGTGGCGCGGGCTTTTTCTACGCGCTGCCGAATAATTTCTGATCCCTCGGTCTGTTCGGTGGAGGAGAGCGTTTTGTATTCGACGGCGGGAACTTCGACATGCAGGTCAATGCGATCCAGCAAGGGGCCGCTGATGCGCTGGCGATATTTTTGAATCACAACTGGGCCGCAGCGACATTCTCTTTTGAGATCGCCGTAGTAACCGCAGGGGCAAGGGTTCATCGCGGCCACCAGCATGAAGCTCGCGGGGAAGGTGATGGAGCCGACGGCTCGGCTGATGGTGACTTTTCCATCTTCCAACGGTTGGCGCATGACTTCCAAGGTGCTGCGCCGGAACTCCGGCAGTTCATCGAGAAACAAAACGCCGTTGTGCGCCAGGCTGACTTCGCCGGGTCCAGGATTGCTCCCGCCGCCGAGCAGGCCGGCATCGCTAATGGTGTGATGCGGCGAACGAAACGGGCGCGTCGCGATGAAGGCGCAAGTCTCGCCGAGCAGGCCGCCGGCGCTGTGAATCTTCGTGGTATCAATGGCCTCTTCCTCGCTCATGCCGGGCATGATGGTGGGGATGCGTTTGGCGAGCATGGACTTGCCAGTGCCGGGCGGCCCGATCATGAGGATATTGTGGCCTCCGGCGACGGAGACTTCGACAGCGCGCTTGGCATCCTGCTGTCCTTTGACCTCGTTGAAATCAATGCCATAGACGGCGTTGGCATGGAAGAACTCCGCCGCGCGACATGGCTCCGGCGCGATCACTTTGTCGCCGCGCAAGAATTCAACGGCATCGCGCAAACTTTCCAAGCCGATGACTTCGATTCCCTCGACCACGCTGGCTTCCACCGCGACGCGTTTGGGAACGAGAATCTGTTTTCTCCCACGAGCACGAGCTTCCAAAGCGGTCGCGAGAACACCGCGCACGGGGCGCAGTTCACCATTGAGCGCGAGTTCCCCGACGATGCAACATTCCGTGAGGCGTTCGATAGCCAGATGTTCGCGCGGCGCGACAATCGAGAGCGCGATAGGAAGATCGAAGCCCGGCCCTTCCTTGCGCAAGTCTGCAGGCGCGAGATTCACGGTCAAGGTGCCGCTGGTGGGCGCATAAAAACCCTCGGCGCGCAGAGCGGACAAGACGCGGTCGCGACTTTCTTTCACTGCGGTGTCTGGCAAGCCCACAATACTCATGCGAAATTGCAAGCCGGGCGATTCGCTCGATTCGATCTCCACCTCCACGGCGTTGACGCCGAGAAGCGTGGCTGAAAAAGTGCGAGCGATCATGGCCGCTCTCATAGCACTGGATTCACGAGAGGCGAAGGAAAAACGAATCAGGAAAAATTCGCGCCCATTAAATCTACTCGCGTCTGATAAATTTATGACATTCCGCCGCGCAATGACATACTTGCCACCTCCCGTGGCCCGGCGATTTCAAGGCCCTGTTCATGCTCTCTGCCCTGCGGAGTCGAGGTGGAAAATTCCAGCGCAGTGTGAACAGCGGATTCACCCTTTCACCCAAGCCAGTTCTGTTATATTATTGCTCAAGTAAGATGGAGATTCTGCCCGTTGAACTAATGATAAACCCGAAAGGATACCTACCATGAAAACCAAACTATTGTTCATTCTTGTCATGCTATCGGCACTATTTGCCCTGCCCGCGCAAGGTAAAGACGAAGAAGCTCAGGTCAAACAAGCCACGGCCATCATGCAGCGCTTCAAGTCCATTCCTGAAAAGGAAATTCCCAATCAGATATTACGTGATGCCAAGGGGCTGGCGATCCTCACGGTCACAAAGGGCGGCTTCGTCATCTCCGGCAAATACGGCCAGGGTGTCATTGTTGCGCGCACCGCTGATGGCTGGTCCGGGCCAGCGTTCATCCGCACGGGTGGCGTCGGATTTGGTCCGCAGATTGGTGGCTCGGTCACGGAATTTGTTTTGGTTCTGAACACACCGGAGGCCGTCGCAGCCTTTTCAAAAAACACGAATGTTCAGCTCGGCGGTGCCATCAGCGTCGCGGCTGGTCCCGTCGGGCGCAGTGCCGAAGCCGGTGTCACCACCAAAGCGGCGGTTTACAGCTATAGCGTCAGTCAGGGACTTTTTGCCGGTGTCTCGCTCGAAGGCACTGTCATCAAGAGCAATCCCAAGGGCAACGAGCACTATTACAATGCGGCAGTGAGCATCGATGAGATTCTTAAAGGAAAAGTCACGCCACCCGCCAGCGCGGTGGAATTGATCAAGAGCCTTTGAGGCAGCGCAGTCATAAGGAACTATTCTGCACCCGCCTTATCCGCGAGGTTAGCGGTTGAAACTCGCTGCCCGGCCATGAAGTCAGCCAAGTCACGAGTAACCCTAGCAGACCAGCCAAGTCAGCCAGGGATTCTCTCTAAAAACCTTTAGAATGCCTGAAAATTAGGATTGACGCTTCTCAAAATTTCGGGTTCAACAGTATAAAGCAAATTTATATGCTCCCTCACATGACGCCCGAACCCGTGTATTTACGGCCTTTCCAAGGCCTTGGCCACTTGGCAGGGAACTTGCTTGAAAAATAATGGAAGAATTCGGCAGAATCTCTGTTATTATGACTACCCCCATTTTCAATTTTATCCCAATCACCACTTATGGCCAGCATGGAACTAGACGGAGGCATTAAGATCTACTTACGCGAGATCGGCAAGACAGACTTGCTGACCCCCGCGCAGGAGGTCGAACTTGCCGACCGCATCAAAATTGGCGACCCCGAGGCGCGCAGTCACATGATTCGCGCGAATCTTCGCCTCGTCGTGAAGATCGCCCAAGATTACGCCAACTACGGACTGCCTTTGCTCGACTTGATCTCCGAAGGCAACATCGGTCTGATGAAGGCCGTCGAGCGCTTCGACCCCAACAAGGGCGGCAAGCTCTCCACCTACGCTGCCTGGTGGATCAAACAATCCATCAAACGCGCGCTTGCCAACCAGTCGAAGACGATCCGCCTGCCCGTCCACATGGTGGACAAAATCTCCAAGATGCGCCGCGTCGCCATGGCCATGTCCGAGGAACTCGGACGCGAGCCTACCGACGATGAGCTTTCGGAAGAAATCGGCATCGATCGCGGCAAGCTCAGCCAGCTCAAGACAGCGTCCATGCGCCCCGCGTCCCTTGATGCGCCAATCAGCGATGACGACAGCACTGAGTTCGGCGAAATCGTCGGCGACGAAAACGCGCAGACTCCATTCGACCTGCTCTCGCATAAAAATATGCACAGCCAGCTCGATGGCTTGCTGACCGTGCTCGACGAACGCGAACGCAAGATCATCGACGCCCGCTTCGGCCTCAACGGCCAGAAGGCCCGCACGCTGGAAGAAGTCGGCCAAGAATTCGGCGTTACCCGTGAGCGTATTCGCCAGCTTCAGAACATCGCCCTGCGCAAACTGCGCCGCGCCTTGCAGAAAAAGGAAGACCCGATTCCGAAAGCCCTGCGCAATGCCGGTGGCAAGCGTGGCCGCAAGAAGAAAAAGGAAGCCGCGCTGGTGGAATAACTCACCGATCATCATCTCAAAGCCGCAGAGGAAACTCTGCGGCTTTTTTCATTTCGCGCAGGTCATCGCGCCGCCCATCATCAGCGTTGGACAATTCATCGCGCTCGGCCAAAGTGGCCTGCGTGAACCCTGAGAAAATTCAAGCCGCGCTCGCCGACATCACGGCAGAGAGCGACCCAACGCTCAAGCATCTCAAGCTCGCCAGCCTTGTCTCCGCAGTCTTTCGCGAACATGGGGTTGAACTCGTAGTCGTCGGTGGTTCCGCCATCGAATTTTACACCGAGGGGGCCTATGTCTCCGGCGATCTCGACCTCTGCGTGGATGATAAAAGCGCCCGTCCTAGCGCCCGACTCCGTCAGGAACTCATGGGTTCCCTCGGCGCGAAAGGCGGACCGAGAAGCTGGCAAGTGGGCGGGCTTTACGTTGATCTGCTCGGCAATCTGGAGAACCTCGCACTAACGCCGCTTGATGAACTGCATGCACCTTACGGGCCGGTGTTTCTCGTAAGCCCGGAAGACCTTCTGGCAGAACGTGTCCTTTCGTCCGTTTATCCGCAGGTCAATAATTCCGAAGCCGCTTGTGCCAAAAAACTTATCGCAGTTGCGCTCTCCGGGAACATCGAAATGAATTGGAGTGAGCTTCGCCGTCTTGCGGAATGCGCAGAATATGCGATCCTGCCCCAGTTAAAAATACTCGTTAGCGAAACCGCAAATGAACTCGGAAAACTCAGTCCCTACGATTCCTAAAGGCCGCCCAATCAGTTGGGAAGACTGGCTCAAGGGCCGACGCGCCCGCCGCGAAATCGGCAACCGGGTCGCACCCGAAATCATCCGTCGTGCCAGCAGTTCCAGTGACAAACGCCTGCGTAAACTTTTTAATGGCGAACGCGGTCTGCCTTTCAAGAAAACGGAAGAGCTTTGATGAAGTTTTAATGACGACAAGAGTGTCGTCGTTCCCTGTCATTCCACTCCGTCCTTGCAACCCGTGCTCACTCAGGCTACCAACATGGACTCTTATGCCTTTGAGATTTCGTCCTTCGACTTCAATCCTCGCCCTCGCTATTTTTTGTCTGATTCTAGGCGTCACCCAGAAAGCCAGCGCCCAGTCCCGCGCCGAATATGTCATCGTCAGCGGCGGGCCAGCTTTGCGTAAATGGGAAAATCTCCGACGTCCCGGCGAACAACATGACCGTTGGTGGGGCAACTTTATTCGGCCCGCGCGCATGAGGATCGAGGAAATCCAAAAGAGCGATCCGGGCGCGCTCATCACCTGGTTGGTGTATCGCAAAGCCTTTGTCACCCGAGGCAGCGAGGACAAGCGCGCGCTCACGGAACTCGTCACCAGCGTGCGCGACAAGTATCGCGTCCGTCTGGTCTGGTTCAATTCCGGCAACGATGTGATCGCCTACCTCAACAACGGTCTGCCGCGCAATCAGTTCCCGATTCGCGATTTTGAATTCTACGGCCATAGCAACAAATACTGTTTCATGTTCGACTACAGCAACACTGTTTACGGAGCCTCCGAAGCGTGTCTCCATGAAAAAGATCTGGTAAAAATCCACAGTGGTATTTTTACCCGGGACGCCTTCTGCAAGAGCTGGGGCTGTCACACAGGTGAAAGCATGAGCCGCGCCTGGCGTCGCGCCACCGGCATCCCGATGATCGGTGCCGACGGTAAAACGGACTATTCTGATCCACTCAGAGTAGTAGTTTCACCAGGCGGACACTGGACGAAGGGATGAACCTGAAAATAGGAATGAAGTAGCCGCCAAGCGTGGAAGATGGGACTCTGTCCCGTCAATGGTCTGCGGGTATCGAGACCCGCCGGACTCTGTCGAAGCCGGTGCTTCAACTTCCGTTGCAAACTTGGCCCCGAAAGAATTCTGCGCCGAATCTTCCCTTCATCCTAAAAACCGCAGTTAAAAACCAGTTGAGAGCGAGCGTTCGTATGGCGGAGTAGGGCATGGCCGACGAATTTGCTCTCATACCCGTTCACCCGCAGGGTGAAGATCATTCCAGTTCTCTCACTCGCACTTTGGAGGCGGCACTCCGTGCAGCTGTCGGCGACCCTTCCCAGGCGCGCGTGCAGACGCCGGGGGGCGTGGTCTTTGTCGAATGGGATTCACAAGCTCCGCTCACGCCCATCGGGCAGTTGTTCTTTGTTCAGTTCTTGGAGGTGTGCGGGCACTTCGAGAGTCTTTGCAACGCTTGCCCGGTGCGCTTGACCAGCCCCAACGCGCCCAACTGGTAACGAACACAACTGATTGTGACAAATGTTATGCAACATAACATCGCTATCCTGCGCCCGGCTCTCACGGAGCGGAAGACGCGGCTTTCGCAGTTTTCAATTCCGCAAATATCATTCGTCCAGCGCTCGTCTGAAGGGTGTTGCCCACGACGATGGGGACGGTTTCGCCGATGAATGGCGCAGCTTGATTGACCACGATCATCGCGCCGTTCGGGAGGAATCCGACGGCCTGGTGTCTTTCCTTACCGGGTTTCACGAGGCTGAGTTCCATTTCATCACCGGGGCAGAGCTCGGGCTGCAGCGCGTGGGTGAGATTATTGAAGTTCAGCACGGTGACTCCACGAACGCTGGCCACTTTCCCGAGGTTCACATCATTGGTGAGTAGGCGCGCCTTGAGTTCGCGGGCAAGGGTGACAAGCAATGTGTCCACCGGCTCGTTTTCGTGCCAGCCGTTTTCATGAACGGTGATGTCAATGCCTGGCGTGGCGCGCAGTAGCTGGACGCAATCCAGTCCGCGTTTGCCGCGCTCGCTTTTTATCGGGTCACGGGAATCCGCCATGCGTTGCAGCTCATCGAGCACGAAGCGGGGGATGACGAAGTTTCCATTGAGGAACCCGGTGGCGAAAATTTTAGGCACTCTTCCGTCGATGATGACATTGGCATCCAGCAGCATGGGTTCGCCTTCCGAGGCATCACGGCGGAAGCGCACATACGGGATGATGAAGGAAAACTCGTCGCGGTCACTGCGCAAGGCAAGGGTGATGCCGAGGAAGCCGAAGATGAAATAGAGGCAGACCTCGATGATGTTTTTCGTGGCTTCATAATCTTCCAGTGAACGCATCCAGGGAAGTTCGAGAAAGCCGATCTTGGTCACCAGCCAGGCGCAAAAAAGACCGGTGAGCAGGCCGAAGGTGCTGAAGGAAAATTCTCTGAATGTGAACTTGGCCAGCAGGGCGTCCACCATCATGAAGAACATTCCGGCAAGACCACCCGCGAGCGTGCCGACCCAGACGGGTTGTTTGAATCCCACGGCGATGGCGGCACCCACCAGAACCGCGAGCGTCAGGAATAACGCGCGGGCCATGCGGATGGGCCAGGATGCTTTCATGGGTCAATTTTGCAGTGTCGAGGCAAAGTTACAATCAGAATGGCAA
>JAYVQB010000227.1:0-7505 GCA_043757085.1 Verrucomicrobiota bacterium | reverse complement strand
CGTAGAAATCACGCGTGCGCTCCAGTGTTTTCTCCTGCTTGAACTCCCACT
Organism: Verrucomicrobiota bacterium; assembly: GCA_043757085.1. Taxonomy (GTDB): domain Bacteria; phylum Verrucomicrobiota; class Verrucomicrobiia; order Verrucomicrobiales; family Verrucomicrobiaceae; genus VFKE01. The sequence continues at coordinate 7,454 of JAYVQB010000227.1, read as the reverse complement.
TCTGAATTTGCCAAAGGCCGGCCAAACCGACGAGCAGCCACACGGCATACCATGCGTTAGCTTTATTGCCGCTCCACTTCGGCATCAATCCGACGCAGGCCACCAGAGTCACTAGGGAAAATCCCACGACCAGCGCGATGGACCATTCGAGGAAGGTATTGAAGATCAGCGGCGCCATCAGGCTGACCAGCAGTCCGCCCAGCGCGCCGCCTGCGGACATGAGAAGATAATATTCCGTCAGGTATTTTGTGCCGGGTTTGCGCCGGGCCAGTTCGCCGTGGCAGACCATGCAAAGCAGAAACATTGAGCCGATGTAAACCGAAAGGTCAGTGATAAAACCGTGCTCATGTAATAGGGATCCCTCCTTCCACGGGAATTTGCTGAGGGCAGACGCGAGGAAGAACAGCACCACTGCGGGCAAGGCCCAGACACTGCGCACATACCAGCGAGGATGATCAAAGCAGATGATGAAGGAGAGGAGATAGAGACTCAGCGGCACCACCCAGAGAAACGGGATCACTGCCACATTTTGGCAGACGTGGTTCGTCGTGGCTAGCAAAGTGAGAGAGGCAAAGCCTGGAAGCAGCAGCCATTGCAATCGTCGCATCCAAGTTGGTTTCTCCTCATGAGTCTCCGTCTGAAGCGGTTGATCTCCCTCTGGCGTTTTTCTGATGTCGCGCTTCTGGTTGGCCCACGCCAGCGCCGCCATGAGCACGGCAAAAACAACAAAGGCCCAAGACCAGATGTGCGTCTGCGTCATGACATCCCAGCGCGTCTCGACAAGCACGGGATAAGTCAGCAACGCGCCGAGGGAACCGATGTTCGAAAGCGAATACAAGCGCCACGGACTGCGTTGCGGAAATCGATGCGAAAACCAGACCTGCACCAGCGGACTCGTCGCGGACAAAATAAAATACGGCAGTCCCACCGTTCGCAACAGCAGCCACAAGATTCGCCCCACAGGTTCTTCCGTGCCGATTGGCTTGAGTGAAGCATCAGGCACAATGGGCAGCAACGCTGCTGCTGCGAGCAACAACCCGATGTGAATCATTGCCTGCACGCGCGGACGGCGTTGTGAGAGGAAATGCGAGTAAGTGTAACCTCCGAAAAGGATGATCTGGAAAAACAACATGCACGTGGTCCACACCCCCGGACTGCCACCGAACCACGGCAGAATAAATTTGCTGATCACCGGCTGAACTTGAAATAGCAGAAACGCGCCGAGAAGACTGACGAGGCAGAAGATGAGGTTCATGAATTCGATTTTATCTCAAGGCTAATGCCGCGAGTCGGAAGTTTAAGTAATGGGAGCGGCAAGTAATTCAAGGTTCGACACCGATGATGACCAGCGGCACCGCAGGCACACCACGCCCGTTCCGAATAACGTTGTAAAGCTCGCCCTCGAAATACCCCGGCCCGGAAGACATTTTCTTTTGCAGCGACTTCATGGCGAGGATTTCGATTCCGACATCTATCTGGTCGCGCATGTAGAAGGCCAGATGCTTCACGAAAAGATCGTAGGCGACGAACGAATATTTTCCGAACTGCACTTCTATGGCAACCCGGTCTTTGACGAAATCTGTCTGGTTGTAGCTGAGAATTGGTGTGTAGCCCGCAGCGGCAATTTCTTTCTTTTGCTCATCTGCAGATTTTTGTAGCGTCTGACGAATCAACTTATCGTCTTCGGTGACCCAATAAGTAACCCGGCTCTCTTCCCAACCCTTGTCAGCGAGCAACGACTTGAAGGACTCGTTCATGGCGGGAGGACTATAAAGAATTTGTCCCTCCATGCCTTTTTCTTTGCTGATTTTGGTTTTACAGGACTCAGCATCGACAGACTTAATCACGCTTTGAACTTCACCCCAAAGTTTCTTGTTGTGAACCAAAAGGTATTCGAGGCCGTTGAGGTGTGAATATATCTTGGCGATCTTCATGCGGTGATGCGTTTTTTGCTTTGCTTAGCGGCCTTCGATTTGACGTTGTATTTGACCGCCCGGTCAAGCAGGCGCGGTGATTCGTCATGCCCGTTGTTCAACCACGGAGCCGAGCGGAGTGCGTGACCTGCGTCATCAGGATCGAATACAGGCCGGTGCATGGGTCTCACCGGAAGGGTGTCTTCCAGGGATGAAAGAATTCGGTTCTTGGCCGTCGTGGCGTAGCCCGCCATTATTTCTGCGCCGACGCCACGGCGGCCATGCCTGAGCGCGGCGACAATGGATGAGCCAACCCCCATGAACGGGTCAAGAACCCAATCATCGGGTGTGGTGAGAGATAGAACAAGTCGCTCGATGAGTTCCACGGGAAACTGGCAAGGGTGCTCCGTCTTCTCGACATGGTTGCTTTTCACATTGGGAATGATCCACAGATCGCCGGGATTTTTGCCCAGCGGATTGCACGAATACTGCCCGGCTTTTGGGCCTTTGAAGTATTTCTTGCCCGGATATTTTTGAGGCACTCTCACCGGATCAACATCAAAGTGATAACTATCGCCCTTGGTGAACCACATGATGACTTCATAGCGTCCTGAGAAGCGCCGCGAGCAGTGCAGTCCATGCTCAAAATGCCAGACGATGCGGTTTCGCATCTTCAAGCCAAGTTCATGAAAAATTTGAAAGAGGACGCTGTCCAATGGCACAATCTCCCCGTTATCGACGTAGTTACCCACCTGCCAGCAAATGCTGCCACCATCTTTGAGGACGCGATAACACTCCCCGATGATGACGCTTTGTCCCTCAATATAGTTCTTGAGCGGATGCCTTTTTTCGTAGGACTTGCCCAAGTTGTAAGGCGGCGAGGTGACAACGAGACTGATGGACTTGTCTGGAATGGTTGCCAAGAGCGCACGGCAGTCCCCGGTATGAATGACAATCTTCTCGGCTTCGGAGAAGTGTTTTGCGATTCGTGGCTGATTGCAGTTCAAAACCATGACACACCATAGCAGTTTAATGACTTTGCTAGCAAGCAAACCCGCTGACTTTTTAGCACTGACTGGCCGCAATGTGGCCGGCCATTGAAGACTGCCAATCAGTCGCCTCTTATCTTGACATCAACGCCAAAGACTGGGACAAAGAAAAACAATCCATGAGCACGAAGACTTCTGACCTCCATTCACGCCGCGAGTGGCTGCGGCGCGGTGCGCTGGCCGGAGTTGCGGGACTAGCCGGGCGGGAATGGCTCGCAGCGGCAGAGGAGACGGAGATGGTGAAGCTGCCTTTCGCCAACGGTGAGCGACAACTGGTAAAATTTCCGCAGAAGCGCCCCCTGATGTTGCTGACGCGCAGGCCGCCGCAATTGGAAACGCCGTTTGCGATTTTTAACGATGGCATCATCACGCCGAACGATGCATTTTTTGTCCGCTATCATCTCGCCAACATCCCGCTGAAGATTGATGGCGAAACCTTCCGCTGCGAAATCAAGGGCAGCGTGAAGTCGCCGCTGTCGCTCAGTCTGCACGATCTCAAAACGAACTACGAACAAGTCGAAGTCACCGCTGTGGCCCAGTGCTCGGGGAACAGTCGCGGCTTCTTCAACCCTCGCGTCGGCGGCGGTCAGCTCGGCAACGGCGCGATGGGCAATGCAAAATGGCGCGGCGCGCGATTAAAGGATGTGCTGGAGAAGGCCGGACTGGCGGCGGACGCGAAGCAAGTGGCGTTCAATGGACTCGATGGCCCTGCATTGGAGAAGACACCGGACTTTGTGAAATCACTCGACGTGGAGCACATCATGGCGGGCGACGTCATAATCGCGCATACGATGAACGGCGAGCCGCTGCCCATGCTCAATGGCTACCCGTTGCGTCTCGTGGTGCCGGGTTATTATGCGACTTATTGGGTGAAACATTTGAGCGAGATCACCGTGCTCAGTGAAAACCTTGCCAATTTCTGGATGGCAACCGCCTATCGCATTCCGGCCACCGAGGGCGCGTGCGTCGAGCCGGGCACGACACCAAAGAGCACCGTGCCGATCAACAAAATGAACGTGCGCTCCTTCATCACCAGCCACGCAGAGGGCGCAAAGATTAAAAAGGGCGCACCCATCCCCGTGCGCGGGATCGCGTTCGACGGCGGCGAGGGGATCAAAGAAGTGCAGTTTTCGGCGGACGGTGGTCGCTCATGGAGCGCGGCTGAACTTGGCGAGGATCACGGAAAGTATTCCTTCCGCGAATGGAAGATCACTTACCCCGTGCGAGATGGCGCGAACTCTTGGAAATGCCGCGCATTCAATCGCACTGGCCAGTCGCAGCCGCTGAAGCCGCTCTGGAATCCAGCAGGCTATATGCGCAACGTGGTCGAAACCGTGAACGTCGAAATCCTTTGATGACCATGAGAACAATCGTCAACTGCATCACCTTGGCTGTCCTCGCTTTTAATACGCCATTGCGCGCTGGCGAAACCGTCATCGAACTCCCCGCAGAAACCGCGACCTATAAGCCCGGCAAGGGTGTGGAACTCGCACAAGCATTCTGCATGACGTGCCACTCGGTGGAATACACCGCCACCCAGCCTCCCATGCCGATGAAATTCTGGGAGGCCGAGGTCAAGAAAATGCGCGAGAAATATTTCGCCCCCGTCCCTGCGGAGATGGATGCGAAGCTGGTGGAGTATCTCGTCAGCGCCTATGGGGTTCTGGATGCGAAGAAGTGAGAAGCCTCTAAAAAAGATGGAGCGCGAGTGTGTCGCCAGACCACTCGCCTAATATTTGGTGTTTAGCGTGGACACGTCCCGAACGCAAAGTGGCGAGAAGGCTTCGCCATACGCGCGCTCCTTCTCAATGACAATGATGCCGTTACTCCTTTCGCCCCATTCCACACTACTGAAATTTTCTTGCTGACAACCCGCGTGGCGTGTGTTCAGTAACCTATGGGCGATCTATCGTTATCCTTGTCATTCGATGACGTGCTTCTCCTCCCGGCCAAAAGCTCCGTGCTGCCGGGAGAGGTGGAACTGGGCACGCAACTCACGTCGCTTCTGCGGCTCAACATCCCTGTGCTTTCGTCCGCCATGGACACGGTCACGGAAAGCGATCTGGCCATCGCGCTCGCACGCGAAGGCGGCATGGGCGTGATTCATCGCGCTTGTCCGATTGATTATCAGGTCGAGCAAGTCGCCCGTGTGAAGCGCTCGGAGAACACTGTCATTCACGATCCGCTTACCGTTAGGCCGGATATGACTTTGCGTGAAGTGACGCAGTTAATGCGCGAGCGCGGCGTGAGCGGCTTCCCGGTGGTGGATAAGAGCAATGTCCTCGTCGGCATGGTGACGAGCCGCGACATGTGGTATATCGAAGACGACAACACGCCCGTGAAGGAAGTGATGACACCGCGCGAAAGGCTCGCCACGGGCACTCCAGTGACGACGCAGGACGAGGCGCTGAAGCTGCTCTTCGTGCATCGCATTGAAAAACTTCCGTTGGTGGACGCTGCCGGACGACTGGCCGGATTGATCACGAAGGCTGACATCGAAAAGATGCAAACCTTCACCAATGCCGAGAAGGATGCTCAAGGACGACTTCGCGTGGGCGCAGCTGTGGGAGTGAGCGAGGACTGCGTGCAGCGTGCGCTCTTGCTGCAAGCGGCCGGCGCGGATGCTGTGTTCATTGATGCCGCCACGGGTCACACGGATCGCGTGATCAAGGTCATCACGCAATTGCGCGAAGCCTTAGGCGAAAGAACGCCGATTGTTGCGGGCAATGTGGTGACGAAAGATGGCGCGAAAGATTTGTGCGATGCCGGTGCCTCGGCCATCAAGGTCGGCGTCGGCCCCGGTTCCATCTGCACCACGCGCATCATCTCCGGCGTGGGCATGCCGCAATTCACTGCCGTGCAAGAAGTCGCGGAAGTCTGCCGCCCGCGTGGTGTCGCGGTCATTTCCGACGGCGGCATTCGCTACTCCGGCGACGTGGTCAAGGCCATCGCTGCGGGCGCGGATTGCGTCATGATCGGTTCCATCCTCGCGGGCACGGCGGAAAGCCCCGGCGCGATGGTTCGCTGGCAGGGTCGCACATTTAAAGAATATCGCGGCATGGGTTCGCTCAAGGCGATGCGCAAAGGCGCGGGCGACCGCTACGGCCAGAATTCATCCGGCAAGCTGGTGCCCGAAGGTGTGGAAGCGCGCGTGCCTTATAAAGGCCCGCTCAGCGAAGTCGTCTTCCAGCTCATGGGCGGTTTGCGCAGCGGCATGGGTTATGTCGGCGCGAACAATCTCGATGAACTTCGCAGCAAGGCGCGCTTCGTGCGCATCACCGCTGGTGGTCTCAAGGAAAGCCACCCGCACGACATTTTGATCACAGAGGAACCGGTAAACTACGAGGTGGGCTGATTATGATGACTGAAGGAGAAGTGGCAGTTTTGGATTACGGTTCGCAATACAGCCAGCTCATCGTGCGCCGCGTGCGCGAGCTGGGGTATGTCTCGCATCTCTATCCGCCGACGCGGCTTGGGGAATTGAACGAACCGGGCGCGATCATTCTCAGCGGAGGCCCGCGCAGCACATCGGACAAGGACGCGCCCGATGTGGATTTCGCGAAGCTGCAATCGTTTAACGTGCCGGTGCTCGGTGTCTGCTACGGCATGCAGCTTCTCAACATCAAGCATGGCGGCACGGTCAAGCCTGGCGTGACGCGCGAGTATGGCCCGGCGAAGCTCGTCGTCGCAACGGACTGCGCCTTGTTCAAAGGCATTTCGCACGAGTCACAAGTCTGGATGAGCCACAGCGACACCTGCCAGGATCGCGGTGGAGAAACCAAGGTGGTCGCCACCAATGAAGACGGCGTGCCAGTAGCGCTGCAATGGAGCGAGTCCTGCTTCGGCATTCAATTTCATCCCGAAGTCACGCACTCGCATGAAGGCACGAAGATACTCAAAAATTTCCTCTCGCTCGCAGGAGGCAAGCTTGCGGCTTTCAACATCACTTCGTTCAAAGAGCAGATCATCGAGAGCATCCGGCGCGAAGTGAATGGCCGCGAAGTGCTCTGCGGTGTCTCCGGTGGCGTGGATTCCACGGTGCTCGCTGTGCTGCTCCACAAGGCCGACGTGAAGACCCGCTGTATTTTTGTCGATCACGGATTGCTCCGCAAAAACGAGCGCGAGGAAGTGGAGACGCAGTTCAAGGAAGTTGGTGTGCCGATCGAAGTCGTGGACGCCAGTAAGCTGTTTCTCGATTCATTGCGCGGCGTGACCGATCCCGAGAAGAAGCGCAAAATCATCGGCAATCTTTTCCTCGATGTGTTTTTCGGCGCGGCGGATCACATTGAACTCATGGCCCAGGGCACACTCTATCCCGATGTGATTGAGAGCGCGACCAGTGGGTCTATTGCCTCCGTCATCAAAACGCATCACAATCGCGTGGATCGCGTTCTGGAACTCAAGGAACAAGGGCGCATCATCGAGCCGCTCGCAGAACTTTTCAAAGACGAAGTCCGCGCGCTCGGCGCAGCCTTGGGCATCCCGCATCACG
>JAYVQB010000226.1:0-7522 GCA_043757085.1 Verrucomicrobiota bacterium | reverse complement strand
CGGCTTTCTCGGCAATCCCTTTGCGCGCACTCCATTCCAAGATCATCCGCTGCTAAGCGCGGAATCGCTTGGCCTCTGGGTGCTGGGCGCGTTTGTGTTCATCGCGGCGTTGATCGTCTCAACGAAGTCAGGTCGCCGCATCTGGCGTGAAGCTTTGCCGTGGCTCGCGCTCGCGGCCTATGTCATCGGCGTGGCGCTGGCCATCAGCAAAGGACGATCCAGCATCGGTGAGCATCGCGCCGTGACCACACGCTATCTGGTGATCAGTTTCTTCCTGCCGATCAGCACGCTGGTGCTGTGGTTGATGTATTTCAAAAACAAGATCGTCGCTCCACGCGCAGAAGATGGAGCGGACACAGGCGCAGCCAGTCCTGCGCCCGGCATCATCGGCGCGTGTTTGCTCACGGGTTTCGCCGTGATGCAGATTCCGCAATGGAGTTACGGCTTGCATCTCACGAACGTCTGGCATCACGCGCGCAGACAGGCTCAGGGGCTGGTGCTTTTCCTCCCGCATATCAAGCCCGCCAGCCTGAAGGTGCTCGACAAAGATTCGCGCGACTGGCACTGCCTTGATGCCATCAACACGCTCAACAATCTTCACCTGCTCAAGTTCAAGCCGCTGGAGACGCCGGAATTGAAATGGTTCGCGCAGGAGAAGAAGCCGCTCTCAGAAGAGAAGGCTGACCTCACCAGCTCGCAGTTCAACGAGAAGGGCGAACTGGAACTAACAGGCTCCGCTCGCTTCGCCCCCGGCCAGCCCGCCGATGCCGTTCTCATTGTGCGAGACGGCAAAGTCATCGCGCTCGGCCAGCCCGCGCCGAAACCGCAACTGCGCATCTATGGTCTAGATTATGAATTTGCCAATGCAGATGAATTTCCGGTGTCGTCCTTGTATCCGTGGAAGGGCGTCATCGCGCCGGACATCTTGCCCGCAGAATCTACCACGCTGGAACTCTGGGCGCTGGATGTGGCAGGCAACAGAGTCACGCGCCTCAATACCCGCCTCAAGGTGGACAAGGCGGCGAAGATAACTGAGCAGGTGGAATAGTTTCACGCCATCATGAAATACCGCATCACTCTCATGTTCGTGCTCGCCCTCAGCGCGGGCATTGCCCTTTTCATGGCGGAGACTGATACACCTTCCAAGCATCACACACTGGAGGCGGCAGGATTGACGCGCAGTTATGAACTTCATGTGCCGCCGAATCTTCCCATCGGAAAAACTGTGCCGCTGGTGATCGTCTTCCACGGCAGCGGCGACACTGGCGCTGGCATGGAACGCTTCAGCAAGTTCGATGACGTGGCTGATCGCGAGGGATTCATCGTGGCCTATCCCGATGCCATCGCCGCCAACTGGAATGATGGTCGCGAGGCGACAGGCATTACCTCCCAGTTCAACAACATTGATGATGTTGCCTTTACCAGCGCACTCATCAAAGAAATCTCCACCGCGCATTCCGTGGATGCGAAACGTGTTTATGCAACGGGCTTTTCCAACGGCGGCATCTTCGTTCATTATCTGGCAGCTAAACTCCCTGCCCAACTTGCCGCTATCGCCTCTGTCAGCGGAGGCATTGCGGAGCCGCTTGCGAACGCATTTAAACCCGCTGCTCCTCTTTCCGTATTCATCATTCACGGCTCAAAGGACACACTGGTTCCATTCGAGGGCGGCAATGTGGACTACGGCGGATTCGGACGCATCATCAGCACCGATAAAACCATTGAAGCATGGAATAAATGCAACGCCACCGACGTGAAGCCGGAATCCGGAACGCTTCCCGACATCAACACCCAAGACAATTGCCGCGTCTCATGGTCGCGATGGAACTCGACGGCAAATCGCTCGGAAATTCTGCTCTATATGATTGAAGGTGGAGGCCATACCTGGCCTGGTGGTGCTCAGTTTCTTCCTGTTGATGTCATCGGTTACGTCGATCGCGATTTCAACGCCACCGTGGCCATCTGGGATTTTTTCAAGAAGCATCCTCAAGGATGATCGCCGCTATTTAGCGACGACCGACTTCGCGTCACTGGCGCGCATTTTCTGAAATGGCACACTCTCGGCAACAGCGAGAATGATGTCTTGGAACTTGTATTCCGACTTCTCCGCGCGGCGGATGATTTCGTCCTTGAAAGGCCGGTCGGTGTAGTCCAGTCCGCGGCCGAGCGCATAGACGAGGAGATTCTCGCTAAGGGAGCGGGTGAAATCATTTTTCTTCAACTGCACCAGCAGTTTGCGAAGCTCCTGAGCTCCGTCGAATTTGTTGCCGGAAAGGAGCTGGCCTGTGGCATCGATGGATTCACGGTTGTCCTTCTCACGCCAACGACCAATGGCGTCGAAGTGTTCGAAGGCAAAGCCCAGGGGATCAAGGAACGCATGGCAACTGGCGCAACTCGGATCGGCGCGATGAGCCTCGAAGCGCTGGCGCAGGGTGCCGACGATTTGCGCGCCGCGGTCTTCTTTGAAAGCAGGAACGTTCTGTGGCGGCGGTGGCGGCGGCGTGGCCAAAATGTTTTCCATAAGGAATTTTCCGCGCTTCACCGGCGATGTTCGAGTGGGATGTGAGGTGAGTGTGAGGATGCTACCTTGGGTGAGAATGCCGCCGCGCGGAGTGCCGACGAGCGAGACTTTCTTGAACTCCTTGCCCACGACGCCGGGGATCTCATAGAACTTGGCGAGGCGTTCGTTCAGGAAACTGTAATCGCTGTCGAGGAACTCCAGCACGCTGCGGTTGGCGCGCAGGATATGGTCGAAGTAGAGCTGTGACTCCTTCTTCATATCCAGCGCAATGTTGCCGCTGAACTCGGGAAATATTTTCTCATCGGGACTAATGAGAGCGACATCGCGCAACTGCAACCACTGGCCGGCAAAGTCCTCGGTCAGCGCCCAACCTTTGGCATGACTAATCATGCGCTGAACTTGCTTGGAAAGATTTTTCCGGAGTTCGCCCCGCGCGGCCAAAGCGAGAAGTTCATCATCGGGACAGCTCGACCAGAGGAAATACGAAAGCCTCGAGGCTAGGCTGAATTCATCAACCAGCACCGCACCGCCCTCGACCTGACCTTCGGGTCGTGCCGCGCCGCGGAAAAGAAACTTCGGCGAGCAAAGCATAGTTTCGCAAACCAGCCGCACAGCGCCGGCCACGTTGTCGCTGGATTGATAGGCTAGCATGGCCAGTTGCGTGTAGCGCTTGAGCTCCCCGTCATCGAGCGGACGGCGGAACATCTTCAATCCCACGCGCGCGACCCAACGGCCGGTGAATTCGGCGCTACGCATGTCGGGCCCGGTCAATGCGGGAGCCAGCACGCGCATCTCATGCACGATGAGATTGCGGTCACTGCCTTTTTCAAAGTAGTCGTTCAGAAAGCTGATCTTCACGAAATGCTTTCCGGGCGAGAGCTTCAGAGTTCGCGCGTAATCCAACGATTTGCCATGCGCGCCCTTCACTTCCATCACGCCCCAGTCATTGGCATCAATCTGGACACGCATCTTGACCGGCTCGTTCCCCGCCTGATCACCGGAGGCAAGGACATGAAATTCGTATTGCCCTTCAATGGGAACCTCAATCTGGCGATGGATGAAGCCTTCACTGGCAACATTCGCAGTTTCGTTAAAAAAGACCGGAATATCTCCGCCGACATGAAAATCCTCACCCAACATTCGCATGACGGGACGCGCGTAATTTTTGAACTCAAAGACCCAGTCAATGAACTTTGAGGTGCCGCTGCGCTGAAAAATAAGCGGTCCAGTGACACGGGCCGACTGAAGATGCAGGCGGCGTTCACGATGTTTCGAATCGGCATTGGCTGGATCAGCGCCCTCGTTGAGGAAACGAACGGAAAGCAGGTTGGTGCCCGCATGAAGCAAGACATCGCCCGAGATGCGCTGCCAGCGTTGCTCCTCCTTGGAGTGGATGTCCTTTATGATCTGGCCGCTCGCGACCTCCTTCCCGTCCAACAGCAGGGCGTAACGTGCCTTCTCATTGCCACACTGCTGAGCAGAAAGTTCAAGCGCGAGAAAATAGGGTGCGGCTTGATCAATTTTGATCTCGGTCGTCAACTCGCCATTTCCGGTCAGAAAAGCAGTATGGTCATCGACATGCCCTTTGTCCGAGGCCGGATGGAAGTCCACCATTTCAACATTGCGAATGATCCGATCCGGAGCCTTCGTCCAGATGACGCCTTCCGATATCTGGCGCGCAGCTCTGAGGTATTTCTCCATGAGCAGCGGAGAGAGAGAGAGGACATCGCCGATGTTATCGAACCCGTAGCCGGTGTCATCGGCGGGGAAGCTTTCCGCAGGCTTGATGTCCGTAAAAAAGACGTCTCGCACGGTGTTGTTGTATTCCGCACGATTCAATCGGCGCAGCGTGATGTGCCCTGGGTCAGGCCGCGAGGGATCCACCCACATGACAGAATCATCGATCCACTTCACAATGGCTTGACGCTGCTCCATCGAAGGCTTGGGCTTGCCCTCCGGAGGCATGATGTGGAGGCTGACGTGCTCGCGGACGGCATCCCAAAACTTGCGGTCGCCCATCTGGGCGTCGTAGGATTTGAATCCATCGAGCTTAACACCCCCCTTGCCTGCGCCATCGCCATGGCAGTCGTAGCAATATTCACTGAGAATCGGGAGCACGCTTTTCTTGAAATCCTGCTCACCACGCAACCCCTCCGCGCCTGACCTTTCGGGCGCAAACACAGTCGCCACCAACATCAGGCTGGCAGTCAGAAGTGAATTTTGAATCTGAATCACGATATTTTTGAATACGCCGCCATTTTTCTCGTCTCTCTTTTATCTGATGCACACAAGCGAATTTCACGCAATGTGCTGCAGGAGCCGTCAAGAATCCCCAGCCAAAATACCATGAAAACTCTCCACAGCATAATCCTCCCGCTCTGCGCCGCAGGCACCCTGACCTTGTCCTCCTGCGTCGTTGTGCCCTATGACTCTGGCTACGTCAACGGCGGCAGTGTCGGCTACTACGAGACGCTCCCCACCTCTTGGAACCGGCCCTATTATTACTACGGGAACCGATACTACTACGGCGGGCGCTGCGAAACTGGCCGATACCATTACAGCGGACACTATTACGATAGCCGCTACTACCACAACGGACACTACTACTACGGCGGGCGGTATTGCGAGCCAAGCCGCAACAGTTCTCACTCCAGCAGCAACCATCCCCATTATGAAAGTAACCCGTATGACCGCTACCATCGCTATTGAAGAATCGGGCGGCTTTGCGTGTGTCGCGCTCGCTGTCGATCTTCTGGACTGGCGCGGGTTTCACGAAGGTCTTCTTCGATACGGTATAACTTCTGGATTTGGGCCAGCGCCCCCACGCCGCATCTGGCGCGAGATCTCCACGCTCAGCCCAGCGTAGATGCTTTCAAGGTGATACCACGGGAGATGATCGCGGTAGCGGGAGACCAGGGCGTGCGCCAGCAGCGAGGGTGCCGCGATGCAGCGCTCCTGCAACATGGGTGCGAGCGGGGCGATGATGGGCGGCAGATGCCGGTCGATCCGGCTGACATACTTGCGCCGGATCGTGCGCAAGCGCGTGAAGCTCCCCGGTGTGTAATCGAGCTGCTCGCTGACCTCTTCTCCGATGCAGATCCACTCAGCGGGCGCGGCTTTCGCTTCTTCGGGATCAAGGATGATTTCCCTGACCGGGAGATGTTCGGGCACTCGCGCACACGAGCGGTGGGGACATCTTTCTTGGGCAAAGCGGCAGCTTCCACCACCGCGATTTCTTCCATGCCGTCGAACAGCAGCTCCAACTGGGCCGAGTCGAGTTTCTCACTGCTCTTGCCAAACATGCGCCGGGCCAAGGCGTCGAACTTCTGGCGCCGCGCAGTTCCATGTTGCTTCGCGCCGCCTCAGGGCGCTCACCCCTCCGGGGCAGCCTGTTGGCTGGCTGCGTCACACACGCAGGCCCAGTCTCCAGCAGCGCCTCGCGTTGTCCGCGAGTGCTCTGCACCCGTCCCAGTCTGGCTCGCGTCGTAGATACTTTCCGTCATAGCACGATGCTACACCCCCCATGACCTATGACCAGTCTTTCCATTGGGGGCTTGGCTTGACGCTTACGTATAAAAAGCGCGCCGGAATCACTCCCGGCGCGCTGATTAAATCTGGCTGTGGGTGCCGTCAGTTATTCGTCGTCACCACCACCATCGTCATCATCGTCGTCAGAACCTTCATCGGCCATGTCTTCTGCGTCGTCATCGCCGTCATCTACTTCTTCGTCGAGTTCAGCTTCTTCATCAGCGTCTTCAATGGTGGCGCTTTCTTCTGAGTAGGATTCCGCGTAGTCTTCGTATTCTGCAGTTTCCGTCGCACTGACTTCCACATCGTATTCATAGTAGTCCCCGTAATCTTCGAAGGTCACTTCGGTTTCGGTCCAGACTTCATATTCCACCCAGTTTTCTTCCTGATAGATGCGTTCGACTTCGACCAACTCGACTTCGATGACCTTCCATTCGGTGTAGTATTCAGGCTCCCAGGTGGCGATGCACTTGTCGTAAGCGTAAAGTTCGTTTTCAAGCTTGGCCAGTTCCTTCATGAGCAGGACATAGGTGGCGACATCCGTCACTTCCGTCTTGCTGAGTCGCTCGGTCTTGCGGATGACGTCAGCGGTCATGCGTGACTGGATGGACTTGGGTTTGGCTTTGCCCTTCAAGGTTTGCAGTTTCGCCAGTAGCTTGGTCTGTTCCTTTTTGACCTCGGTAACTTGGGTCTTTTCCTTATCGGTCAGAGCCCCGCCTTTTTTGAGCCGGGCGGCACCACCGCCGTAGTGTTGATCAAGCAGGGTGTAGGCCTTGTTCAGGTTGGCCACGCCCCGGCTGATGTGCGAGGCTTTGTGCTTGTCCTCTTTCTTGAGGATCGACCAGGCGGTGTCCATTTCGGTGACACCCTTGCCGAGTCCTTCAATACCCTTGAAGAAATCGGCATTCTTTCCCTTCAAACCAGATTCGACGAGTTTGACTTGCTTGTCGGCGCCCTTCAGGCCGGACCAGAATGGAATTTCAGTCTTGGACTTGGGGTTGAGTTCTTTCTTGGCGTGTTTGGAGATGTAGGCAATGGCCTGTTTCATGTCCGTGACGAGCTTTTCCGCATTCAGCGGTGCGCCAGTCTTGGGTGCCTTCTTTTCACCGGCGGCTTTAGGCGCCATCTTGGCGTGGACGAAAACAGGAGCGGTGAGCGCCATGGCGAGCAGGGCGACGGCAATGGTATTAAAGCGGATTTTCATAGGCGACTGTGATTATTGATATGATTTTTGATGGAGGGGATATGAACACAGGAATGCACCCGTGTGCAACACGAATCTTCCACGAATCTTCCCCCGTGTTGCGCAGCGAGGGACATACGAGTTGCATGGAGACAGGCACGAACACCCGTTTGCCAGCGCCCGCCGGCGCTGCCCTTCGGGCTGCCAGCGGCAGATAGATTCTCATCACCGCTCGGCCGTGCGGATGCGGTAAACGCAGCGGCGGGCGCCCGCCAGCATGTGCTCCATCC
>JAYVQB010000225.1:0-7534 GCA_043757085.1 Verrucomicrobiota bacterium | reverse complement strand
TCACCACCACCTCAGCTGTCCAAGGCTGCGACACGCGACGCCTCGTCGGCTACACCGAATGCGGCACTCCGATCTTCGCTACGCTGGAAGTCGTCGGTTACAACCATTGCGGACAACCCATCTTCGAATGGGTGACTCATTACCCATGTGAAGTCCAGCAACGCGACTCATACAGCAGCTACGACAACCACTATGAACGCCGAGTATCATCATCTCATCATCATTACAGTCACCGCTGATGCATAGCGTGCGTTAAGTGATAGCAAGTCATGGGAGGTCGCCATCAAATACGGCGACCTCTCTTTGCATAGAACCGTCTGGCGTCATGATATTCCTGCCCGGATAACAAGTTTGCCAAAATGCGATGCTGAGGCCATGTCCTCGAAAGCCTGGCGCGCATCTCCAAATTCATAGACGCGATCAATCACGGGCTTCAGTGCATTCTTAGAGATGACCTGATTCATATCCTCAAACATGGCGCGGCTCCCGACATAGATGCCTTGCAAGGTCACGCTGCGCGCGATGACAGGCCACGGATTGACCATGCCCTCAAAGCCAGTGAGCACGCCGATCAAACTCACACGGCCACCGAAGCGCACGGCTTCCAGTGATTTCTGCAATGTGCCCGCGCCACCGACTTCGATTACATGATCGACACCACGCATTCCCGTGAGTTCAAACACTCGCCGTTCCCAGTCCAGCGTTGTTTTGTAATTGATCGTCTCATCCGCGCCGAGTTCGCGGGCGCGTTGCAGTTTCTCATCGCTCGATGAAGTGATGATGACTCGCGCGCCGTGCATTTTGGCGAATTGCAGGGCGAAGATGGAGACGCCGCCCGTGCCCAATGTGAGAACCGTCTCGCCTGTCTTCAATCCTCCGTGACTGATGAGCGCATTCCAAGCCGTGACTCCGGCACAGGGCAATGTGGCCGCCTCCTCGAAACTCAGGACATCCGATATTCTCACCAGTCCATTTTCATTGGCGACGACCATTTCCGACAAGACTCCCGGCTTCGCTCCGCCGAGTGCGGTCTTCATCACCTCTCGCGACATGTCACCTGCGGGCCAGTCTTGAAAAAATGTCGGCATGACTTTGTCGCCAATCTTCCATTTTGAAACACCATCACCAGTTGCCACGACTTCCCCTGCCCCATCCGAGCAGACGGTGAACGGTAACGAAAGATTGCCGGGGCGTTCGCGTCGGGTTGCACCCAGGTCTCGATAATTAAGGGACACGGCACAGATGCGCACCAATACTTCTCCCGCGCGCGGTTTCGGATCGGGAACTTCAACAAGACGCAGGCCGCCAGGGCCGGAAAATTCGGTGATCTGCCAGGCTTTCATTTGTCGGTTCAGGATGGAAATTTCTCTTCCATCCGCGCCATCAACCAGAGCACGTCGGAAAGCCGGTTCAAATAACGCACGATTTCTGTGTTTGGCACCGCATGTTCAGTGCCGTGCAAATCCATCACGCTGCGCTCGGCTCTGCGACAAACGGTGCGCGCCACATCGCAGTGTGCGCCGCCGATCGAGCCGCCAGCACCGGGCAAGGCCCAGCCCTCGAATTTGAGCGCACCTTGTGCTTCCAACGTTTTCACCAGATCATGAAGTGCCTCTACGCAATCAGCATTGATGCCCTGTGAATGAGTCTGCGCATAACGAGCCTCTTCACCCACCGGCGTGGCCAGTTCCCCCATGAGACCGATGAGTTCCATCTGGAACAGCGGCACGTTATGTTTCACAATCTCCGTGCGGGCCGTCACTCGCACCAGCCCCAGCGCGGCATTGAGTTCATCCACGGCTCCGAGCGCATGAATGCGCGGATGGCTTTTCAAAACACATTGGCCAAAGAGCAGGTCGGTGCTGCCTTTGTCGCCAC
Source organism: Verrucomicrobiota bacterium (assembly GCA_043757085.1). Taxonomy (GTDB): domain Bacteria; phylum Verrucomicrobiota; class Verrucomicrobiia; order Verrucomicrobiales; family Verrucomicrobiaceae; genus VFKE01. The sequence goes on along the minus strand of JAYVQB010000225.1, from coordinate 5,656 downwards.
GTTTAGTGGTGATGCTCATGGCAAAGAATCAAACAGGAAGGGTGAAAAGCAATCCCGCATCTTACTCATAGCGCAGCGCCTCGATGGGATCGAGCGACGCGGCTTTGCGTGCGGGATAGAAGCCAAAGAAAATCCCCACGGCTGCGCTGAATACGAAGGAGCCGATGATGGGCGTGAGCGTGATATGAGTCGGCCAGCCGACAATGTTCGAGACCAGTTTTGATGAGCCGAGCCCCAGTCCGATCCCGATGATGCCGCCGAGTGAACTCAGCGCGACGGCCTCGATGAGAAATTGCAGAAGAATATCGCGACCCAGGGCCCCGATGGCAATACGAATACCAATTTCACGGGTGCGCTCGGTCACGCTAACGAGCATGATGTTCATAATTCCAATGCCACCCACGATGAGCGAGACACCGGCAATCGAACCTAGGAGCATGGTCATGACCTTGGAGGTAGCCGTGGCCATTGCCGCGATTTCCTGCTGGCTGCGAACCGTGAAGTCATCATCTTTCCCGGGCCGGATATTGTGTCGCTGGCGCAAGACATTGACAATCTGTTGCTGCACGATTTCGAGGTTGTCCGCCTCATCCGCCTGAACATAAAATGAGCGGAAAGTGGTGTCGCCAAACACTCGCTTCATGGCGCTGGTGTGGGGCATCACGACGCAATCGTCCTGATCTGTTCCCATGACGGAAAGGCCCTTGGGTGTGAGCACGCCGATGACGGTGAAGGGCACATTCTTCACCCGGATGATCTGGCCCACAGGATTGATGTCATTGAAGAGCTTTTGCACGACCGTCATTCCGATGACGCAAACTTTGTTCGCGCCCCGAACGTCCTGCTCAGTAAAAGTCGCTCCGTCCGCGAGCGGCCACTGGCGAATATCAAAATATTCTGCGGAATCGCCCAGCACTTGAGTTGACCAGTTCTGATTACCCGCCGCCACCTGGGCGTATTTCCTCGCCTCTGGACTCACGGCGACAACCTGAGAAATCTCACGCTTGATCGCTTCCGCATCATCCAGCGTGAGCGTGCCGGCGCTGCCGTAACCCGAATGAACTCCGCCTGCCGACGAGCTGCCAGAGAACACCAGTATGACGTTGCGCCCCATCGAGGCAATCTGCGCCTCCACTTGTGCGCTGGCTCCATTGCCGATGCTGACCATGGCAATTACGGCAGCGACACCAATGATGATCCCCAGCGCAGTGAGCGTGGAACGCATCTTGTTCCGGCGCAGCGCGCGCAAGGCTATCATGATAGTGGCGAGGATTCGCATGGGGTGAAGAAGTTAGGAGTTAGGAGTGAGAATGGGGAATGAGTGGCATTGAATTCACAATCTGACTCCTTCATTCGATGTTTTACATTCACTCATGCTCCGTAAGCAGCTTTGCATTCTTTTCCGCAGCATCGAGCTTCGCGATTTCCTCAAGCGCATGACGGCGTTCGACAACTGGGGTATCGCTAATGACACGCCCGTCGCGCATGATGAGATTGCGCTTAGTGAAAGATGCGATGTCCAGCTCATGAGTGACCATGACGATGGTGATGCCAGCGTCATTAAGTTTCTGAAACAGGCCCATGATTTCCACGCTCGTGCGGGTATCGAGATTGCCCGTGGGCTCGTCGGCCAGCAAGACACCGGGATTCTGTATCAAGGCCCGCGCAATGGCCACACGCTGCTGCTGACCGCCGGAGAGCTGGCTGGGGTGATGATCCGCACGGTTGCCCAGTCCGACGAGATCGAGCACTTCCAATCCCCTGTCGCGCATTTGCGCCAGTGAGTATCGGCCTTTGCCATAATAGAGAGGCAGCTCGACGTTCTCCAGCGCAGTGGTGCGGGAGAGAAGATTAAAGCCCTGGAAGACGAAGCCGAGCTTTCCATTGCGAATCACGGCCAGTTCATTGCGTGTCAGATGAGAGACATCAATGTCATCCAGCAGGTATCGCCCACTGGTTGGGCGATCGAGGCAGCCGATAATGTTCATCAAGGTGGACTTGCCGGAGCCGCTGGATCCCATGACGGCGACAAACTCGCCGCGCTGGATTTCCAGATTCACGTTTTGGACAGCATGGACCTTTACCTCCCCACTGTCGTAGGTTTTGCAAATGCTCTCGAGCTTGACGACGGCGCTCATGATTTGAGATTAAAATCGTCGCGAGAACGGACTGCTCGCAGGAGGCGGCATCGTCGTCTTCTGACCGCCGGTCGTGCCGATGATTACAGAATCATTCTCTTTCAGTCCTTCGATGACTTCCGTGTAAATGCCGTCGCTGATGCCGCTCTTGATCTTGACCGGATCGGGCTTCGCATTCGCGCCATCGCCGCGAAGAACATAAACGGTGCGCTCAATGCGGGCGACATCCCCTGCCTTTGGATCTTTGCGGTCGCCCTTGGTTCTGGGGGCAACGGGTGTTGCCGCAGCGGGCGCGACATTCTGCGGGCGATAGCGCAGGCTGGCATTGCTGAGCTTGAGCACGTTCTCCCGTTTGGCGATGATGACGGAGACATTAGCCGTCATTCCGGGCTTAAGCTTGAGATCGGAATTGTTGACGGAGATGACGGTGTCATAAGTCACTACGTTTTGCACGGTAATGGGTGCATTGCGGATTTGCACGACTTTGCCGTGGAAGGTCCGGTAAGGGTAGGCGTCCACGGTGAAATCCACATCTTGATCCACCATGATGTTGCCGATGTCCGCCTCCGCGATGTTAGTGTCGATCTGCATTTTGGTAAGGTCATTCGCAATCTGGAAGATGACCGGTGCACTCAGGCTGGCGGCCACGGTTTGCCCGACATCCACCAGTCTTGAAATGACGATGCCATCAATGGGCGAATAGATCGTGCAATGATTCAGGTCCGTCATGGCTTTCGCGAGCGAGCCTTCCTTGATCTTCACCTGCGCCTCCGCCTGATGCAGGGCCGCGATGGATGCATCCAGGGTCGCTTGCGGTGCCACATTTTGTTTTCGCAGTTCCTCGGTGCGCCTCGCATTGATCTGAGCGAGTTCCAAGGCCGCCTTCGCATTGGCCAGATCGCCCTCGGCTTGTTTGACGACAGCCTGATAGATGGCCGGATCAATCTGCGCAACAACCTGCCCGGCCTTGACTTCGGAATTGAAATCGGCCAGCAGCTTTTGGATGTTGCCGGAAATCTGGCTGCCCACTTGCACATTGAGCACAGGATTAAGTGTTCCGGTGGCAGTGACACTCTGCACCAGATCGCCACGCGTTACCGCCGAGGTTTGGTAAGCGATCTCTTCGTCATTTTTGTTCTGCCACCACCACCAGCCACCGCCTCCGGCCAGTGCCGTAATGACAATGAAGAAAATGAGTTTTTTCATGGGAAGTTAAATTTATTTGCGCCTGACCTTGACCGGCAGCGCCGAGAGCATCGTGGTGGCCTTCGTGACCCGGAGCGGCTGGAAAGAAGCCTCAGTGCGCTCCAGATCGCGCACCGCCACCTGATAATCGTAAGTCTGCGCAGCCAGCGTGGTGCGGGCATTGTTCAGATCACGCAGGGCAATCTGGACATCGAGATTTGTCACCGCGCCCTCTTTATACTGCACTAGCAAGTCCTTGTAGTTCTGCTCCGCCGCCTCCAATCCAGCACGCACGGCCACCAGCGTATCCCGCAGTGTGCGCACGGAAAGCCATGCGGCCTTCACCTCTCCCTGAATGGTCTTGGCCAGTTTTTCGTGATTCAATTGCGACTGCTGAATCTGATCTGCCGATGTGCGCATATCAATCTCGCGCTGCCCGCCAGTAAAGATCGGAATCTGGACGGCGAGTGAAGCCGACCAGTTTTCCTGGCTGCGGTCGGAGCCATTGTAGCGATCCCAATTCTGACTGACATCGGCCACAATCCTAGGGCCGTATTGCCCTTTGATCTCGTTGCGCCGCTCCATGTCCTGCTTGATAGCGATGGCGCTGATCTGGTAATCTTCACGTCGGGTCATGGCTTGTTGCAACGCAAAATCAAAACCCTCGTTTCCACCCTGCGCCCCGGCAGGCTCGGCGACTTCATAGCCATCTCGATCCTCCAGATTGAGAATGTTCGCCAGCGTATTGCGAGAGAGCACCAGCGAGGAGGTGGATTCGATCAAAGTCTTTCGCGCCGCCTCCAGGGTGGCCTTGGCTCGCAACACATCCGTGCGCGCCACAGCGCCCGCGCCCAACCGCTTCTGCGCTTGATCGAGTTGCTCCGTCGCCAGATCAAGCGTCTGCTGGTTCACGCTCACGATGTCCCGCTGCCGGAGCACATCATAATAGGCCCGCGCCACGCCGAAGAGCGTATCGCGCACCGTAGCCTGATATTGCAGCTTTGTGGACTCAGCCGTCAACTTGCCGAGGCGATAGGAAGGGAACACCGTGAAATCCAAAAGTGTCTGCTGCCAACTGATGCTCGCCCGGCGCAAATCCGTATGCGTCGTAACTCGTTTCGTAGTGGACTTTGTCAGCGAAGTCGTGCCGCCACTCATCAATCCGGAACTGCCGCTCGTGGTCACACTGGAAGGATCATAGGCCAAGTTCGCGGAAATTTTCGGCCCCAGTCGTGTCAGCGCAGAAAGCGGCAGAAGATTGGCCTTGTGGATTTCGATCAAAGCAATGGCAATGGTCTGGTCTGAAGCCAGAGTCCGGTCGTAAGCCTGCTCCAAAGTAATTACGGGCTTCTTGGCCCCATCCTTGCCTGCGCCCACTCCTGCCATCGAAAGCACTAGGAAGAAGAAAAGAATTCTGATTGAGGGAAACAAAGCGGCAGGCATGTCGTGAAAGAGAATCAAAGCGGCAAGATAAAGAGCATCGAAAGCCCCCGCTCTTTCAAGCATTCGCTACGAAAATGAGAAAAGTTGCACCGTCAGAGCAGAAGAACATGGAATCTGGCGAGCATTCCCGCGCTGGCAAGTGAGCGGGAGGACGGTGACGCGACCCGGCTCAGCCAGAACGAGGCACCTTCCCTGAGCGTAATAGCCGCTCAGGACGCAGGAGCGCGATGACCAGCAGCGCGCGGTATTGTAGAACTGCGTGAAGCGCAAACCATCAGCCGCGAGCGCGTCCAGATTCGGCGTTTGGATTTCGCTGCCGTAGCAACCGGCGTCTGAATAGCCCAGATCGTCGGCGATGATGAAGAGGATGTTGGGTTTTTGGTATCGGCGGCCTGCAATGGGACGCAAGCTGCTGCCAGTAGTGGAAGAATCAGCATGAGTGTTTTCATAAGATGATTAGCCTAAAAAGGAAAATGGGAAGTCTGTTGGTTGATACAAACCGAGGCGTGACCTCGGTTGGTTGGAGGTTTGGCGGTGGGCGTGATCTGGGTTTTTTGGGTCAATTCATCCTGACAGCAGCAAACTCGCTTCCGCTGGGAGGCCGTGGAGCCATTTGCCGCCGAGCCAGTGACGCAACAACCGGGTCAGAAGTAGGGGCCATGATCCGGCAGGGGGCGAGCTTGCGCGAGGTGAGCCGTTCCAGCCACATTGGTTCTTGTGTTCGTCATAGACGTTCTCCGCATCGGCCCGCTCGCGGTAAAGCCGGGGCATGCTCAGGGTCGGATAGGCCCGCTCATCAAGGGTAGTGACCAGCACGGCGATGCGTCCGCTCCAAGGCGCGGCGCTCCGTTCCCAGTCTTGGCCTTGCGCTCCGGGCAACAACCCCAGCG
>JAYVQB010000224.1:0-1975 GCA_043757085.1 Verrucomicrobiota bacterium | reverse complement strand
CCAGAGACGAATAAACCACCGCCCGCGTGGTGCCGATGCCCACGCCTACCGCGCCATTTTCCGCCGTCAGACCCTGATGGCAGGAGATGATGGTGATGAGAATGCCGAAAACAAACCCCTTGAACATGCCGCAGTAGAGGTCGGTTTCATTCGTATGATCGAAGACGTGGATCCAGAACCAGCTTTGCGGAATGCCGAAGCCATAGACGGCGGTGCAGTGTGATGCCAGCAGGCCAAAGGTGATGCTCTCCGCGATGAGCAACGGCATGGAGAGGAGCATGGCCAGGAAACGCGGTAGCACGAGATAGTCCACCGGATGAACCGACATCGCGCGCAACGCATCAATTTGCTCCGTGACCTTCATGGTTCCGATGTCCGCTGCCATGGATGCGCCCACGCGACCCGCGACCATAAGGCCGGCCAGCACGGGGCCAAGCTCACGACACATCGCGATGGACACCATCGCTCCCACACCGGACTCCACGCCGAAATCCTTGAATTTGAAATAAGTCTGCGCCGTGAACACAGCTCCGGTGAATGCGCCAGTGACGATGACCACCGCCTGCGAGCCGTAGCCGATGGCCACGATCTGCTGGGCCACCAACTTCAGGCGCAGCACGCCTGAGCGCACCGCCACTCCCAGCTCCATGATCAACTGCGCCAGCTGTCCCAGATAGGAAAGCATTCTTAAGAAGGTGCGACCGGGCAGTTGGAGTATCTCCATGGGGAAAGTCGCCAACTAAAGCACAAAAAGCATGAATAGCAACGCAGGGCGCGTTACGTGAAGAAGCGCTTCGCCTTTTCCAAGAAGGATTCATGCAGCGGGGAGTTGTCTTCGCCGAGTGATTTGGCGAACTCCGCGAGCTTCTCTCGCTGCTCCGTGTTGAGCTTTGTCGGCACCGCGATCTGCACATGCACGTAGAGATCGCCCTTGCGGTCGCTTTCCAGATGCTTCATGCCCTGCGAGCGCAAACGGAACGTCGCGCCGTTCTGCGTTCCCGCCGGAACTTTGACATTGGCCTTGCCATCAAGCGTCGGCACCGGCAGTTCGCCGCCCAGCGCCGCGATGGAATAACTCAAGGGAACCGTGCAATGCAAATCATGGCCGTCGCGCTCAAAGACATCATGCGCCTTGATCTGGATCACCACGTAAAGATCGCCGCCCGGCCCGCCGCGCACGCCTGCATCGCCGTTGCCCGTGGAGCGCAGTCGCGAACCTTCCTCGATGCCAGCGGGAATTTTCAGCCGCACTCGCGAGCGATCCTTCATCCGGCCCACGCCGTGACATTGCTTGCAGGGATCGGCAATGGTTTGTCCCGTGCCCATGCAATCGGGACAGGTCTGCTGAATCTGGAAAAAGCCGCGCGCATTGATGACCTGGCCCGCGCCGCCGCAAGTCCGGCACTGTTTGGTGCCACCGCCGCTCGCCGAGCCTGAGCCTTTGCACTTGGAGCAGCCGGTAAGCTTCTCGAATTCCAATTCCTTCTCGGTTCCGTGAGCCGCTTCTTCCAAAGAAATCTCCAACCCGTAACGCAAATCAGAACCGCGCTGCGGGCCGTCCTTGCTGCGCTGACGCCCACCTCCACCACCGAAGAAGGACTCGAAAACATCCCCGCCCCCGCCGCCGAAGACTTGTCGGAAAATGTCCATCGGATCGTGGAACCCGCCACCGCCACCGCCGGGCATCCCGCCGCTGAATGCCGCATGACCGTAGCGATCATAAGCCGCTCGCTTCTGCTCATCGCTGATGATGTCGTAGGCTTCGCTCAGTTCCTTGAACTTCTCCTCAGCACTGTGATCGCCCGGATTCTTGTCCGGGTGAAACTGCACCGCGAGCTTGCGGTAAGACTTCTTGATTTCGTCCTGTGGTGCGCCCTTGGCGACGCCGAGGACTTCGTAGTAATCACGTTTGGCGGCCATGTCGTTATGCGCCCGGAGTTGCAGGTCCGCTGGAGACGATCACCAACGCCGCGCG
>JAYVQB010000223.1:0-7568 GCA_043757085.1 Verrucomicrobiota bacterium | reverse complement strand
TGAAGAACGCGCCGCACGCGATTTCATCGGGCGCGAAATTCATCGGGCCGTTGTGCTGCGCGCGATGCAGTTCCACGAACTCCCATCCGGTTTTTTCTGTGGCGGGAATTTTTGCGATGCCTTGCGTCTCCGCCTCGATGCCCAGTTCTTCTTTCAATTCCCGCACGGCGGCGGTCGCATAGTCTTCACCCGCGTCCAGATGACCGGCGGCGCTGGAGTCCCAGGCCAGCGGATGCACGTCCTTCAAATGAGAACGCTGTTGCAGCCAGAGTTCGCCGTGTTTGTTGAAGACAAAAATATGCACGGCGCGATGCAGCAGATTCTTCGCATGGACTTCGCCGCGCGGTGACTGGCCGGTGACTTCATTGCGCTCGTTCACGACATCAAACATCTCGTTGGATTTCTGCCCACGATCCTCCTCATGCCGTCCTTCATAGTGCCGCGTGAGCTGCACCCACTCGGCCAGTGACATTTCCTCGGCGCGCAGCATCATGGATTTGCCAAGCTCGGCGATCAGCACTTCCCATCCGCTGGGAGGTGGAGTCATCACATTTTTCAATTGCTTGCGCCTTTGGGAAAAAGCCATCCTCACCAAGCGATCAAAGAGCTTCCGATCGAACACCGGCAGCGAACCCGCAGCACGCGGAGTGAGGCGCACCACGGCGGAATCGACCCTCGGTCGCGGCTTGAACGCTTCCGGCGGCACAATGCGCAACACTTCGACATTCCAATGCTGTTGCACCAGCAAGCTAAGTGCGCCGTAGCCCTCCTGTCCGCAATTCGCTGCAAGGCGGTCACAGACTTCTTTTTGCAACATAAAGACGGCTTCATTGACTGGCGTGGGCGAAGCCAGAAAGCGGCGCAAAATGGGCTGGCCCATGGAGTAGGGAAGATTGCCGATGACCTTCATGCCGCCGAACTGAAAGAGCGGTCGCAGATCATAATTCGTGGCATCGCCGTGCCAGACTTCCACATCGGCGCGACGGGTGAACTGGACGCGCAGATTGTCGGCAAGGTAATTATCCTTTTCGATGAGCAGCAGTTTGTCGCAGCGACCCACCAGATATTTCGTCAAGGCCCCCTGCCCCGGTCCGATCTCGATGACCATGGGTGCGCCATCAGGACGGATTTGATCCGCGATCCAGCGCGAGATGCTTTCATCGAGCAGAAAATTCTGGCCGAGGCTTTTCTTGTGAACAAATGACATCGCCGAGACTCGCGTAATAGAGCGACATAACAACAAAGAAGGACGGCATTTCTGCCGTCCTTCCAAATTCACTGCAAGGGCGAGACACCCTTGCTACGAACGGGGGATTACAACTCAGGAGCGGGTGTTGGTGCCGGAGCAGGAGCTGGAGCTGGCTCGGGAGCTGGAGCCGGAGCAGGAGCCGGAGCTGGCTCGGGAGCGGGAGCGGGAGCAGGCTCAGGAGCCGGAGGCGCGGGTGGAGCAGGTGTCACCGGATCTCCTTCGGCTGGGGGCGGGGTTGGAGTGCCCTCGATTTTTTTCGCAGCTTCCTGCACGGCTTCTTTGCCAGCAGCGGCGGCTTTGTCTGCGGCCTCTTTGATTTCAACTGCGGCTTTGGCAGCTTCTTCTTTCAATGCCTCAGCAGATTTCTTGGCGGCTTCGCCCGTGGCAACGCCAGCTTCTTTGATTTTGTCTATGGCATTGTCCGTAGCTTTTTTAGCCTCGTCCTTGACCTTGGTGGCCTCAGCTTTGGCTTTGTCAGCGGATTCTTGAACTTTTGGTTTGGGCTTGTCACAAGCTGTAAGGCCTGCGGCAAGAACGGCTATCATGGTGATGGATGTGTATTTCATGAACTCTATGATGAAGTATTGTTTTGAATACACAAGCCCCAAAATTGATGAGACAGATTCCAGTTTTACTGAGGAATCCGTAGCATGGACTACAATCTCGGCGCGATTGACGGCTGCTAACTGCGTTGATCGCTCGTTGGTTATTCTACAATAGCCGCCTCGCTCTCGCCTTGCCAGCATCCGCCACTCATCACCGATCTTGTAGCCCATCCTGCGGTTCCCTCAGTAACTGGCAGGCTGAAAACTTCGCAGTCGCAGGGCGTTCATCAACACACTTACGGAGGACATGGCCATGGCCGCACTGGCGATCATGGGATTGAGGAGCCATCCGGTGAACGGATAGAGGACCCCGGCAGCAAGCGGGATGCTAAGGACGTTGTAGATGAAGGCGAAGAAAAGATTCTGCCGGATGTTGCGCACGGTGGCGCGAGAAAGCTCAATGGCGCTGGCGACGCCTTGGAGATCGCCGCTGATGAGCACGATGTCGGCGGCATTCATCGCGATGTCAGTGCCGTGGCCCATGGCGATGCCGACATCGGCCTCGGCGAGCGCGGGCGCGTCGTTGATTCCGTCGCCAACCATGCAGACCACACCACCGCCCTTTTTCAATCCGGCGATCATCTCGCTTTTGGCGTCGGGAAGAACTTCTGCCACCACGGACTGGATGCCGATCTGCGAGGCGACACTGTGCGCGGTGGTGTGATTGTCGCCGGTGAGCATGGTTACTTGCAGACCGAGACTCAAGAGGCGATCCACGGTATCGGCGGCGCTGGGTTTGATGGGATCGGTCAATCCCAGCAGACCGACGACCTCGCCATCCACGGCGACGAAGATCGGCGTAGCACCGCGCGCGGACCATTCATCGCCTGAGAGTTCATTGATGTTCCATCCGTTCTCGCGCATCAAACGCTCGTTGCCGATGGTGATGTGTTTCCCTTCCACGGTGGCCACAACGCCGTGGCCGCTCACGGTATGAAATTCCGATGGGCGCACCAGCTTGAGATTTCGCGCCTCGGCTTCGCGGAGAATCGCACCGGCCAGGCGATGCTCGCTGCCGAACTCTGCGCTGGCCGCCAGCCCCAGCAGTTCGTTTTCAGAAATCTTATGGGCATGGATTTGCGTCACGCGCGGATGGCCTTCCGTGAGAGTCCCAGTTTTGTCGAAGACCACACTGGTGAGCTTGTGCGCGGTTTCCAAGGCCTGTGCGCTGCGATAAAGAATGCCAAGCTGCGCGCCGCGTGCAGTGCCAACCATGATGGCCGTGGGAGTTGCCAGACCAAGGGCGCATGGGCAGGCGATGATCAGCACCGAGACCGTGGTGGTGAACGCGATGGTCAGGCCGGCGGGATCGTGCGAGAAAAAAATCCAGCCGCAAAAGGTCGCGATAGCGATGAGCAGCACGATGGGCACGAACCACGAGGCCACCTGGTCCGCCATCCGCTGGATGGGTGCCTTCCCCGCCTGCGCCTCCTGCACGGTGCGCATGATCTGGCGCAACGCGGTGTCCTTGCCGACCTTCGTCACTCGGAATCGCAACGCGCCAGTGAGATTCACCGTGCCACCGATGACGCCATCGCCCACGGTCTTGAACGCCGGGAAAGACTCGCCGGTCAACATGCTCTCATCCACGGTGGAACTGCCTTCCGCGACCTCGCCGTCCACGGGAACTTTTTCGCCGGGCCGCACCCATACCATATCGCCCACGACAAGCTGACCAATGGGCACGTCGGATTCCCTGCCGTCCTTTTCCACACGGGCAATGCGTGGCTGCAATTCCGCGAGCGCGTGTATGGCCCCGCCGGCTTTGCGCCGCGCCTTGGCCTCCAACAACCGGCCCGCGAGGATGAGCGTGATGATGGCCGCTGCGGCTTCAAAGTAAACCATCGGCGCGCGATGATCCGAATGCGATCCGCTGTGACCGCCACCCAACAATGAGGGATATAGAGTGACGGCCACGCTATAGCCCCACGCGGAAAAAGTGCCGAGCGCGACCAGCGTGTTCATGTCCGAGCGCAAACGCTTCGCCGCCGTCCACGCCCCGGTGAAAAACTCGCGACCCGCGACCGCGAGCACCAGCGTGGTCAGAATAAGCTCGATCCACTTGCGCAGAGGGAAATCCAAATAGGGCGACAGCGCGGGGATGAGATGCCCGCCCATGGCCAAGACCACAATGGGCAGGGTCAATATTGCCGCCAGCAAGAACCGTTGTCTCAGCCGATTTTCCTCAGCCGCCTGTGCCTGCAACTCTGCGTTTTCCAAGGCTTCGTTGTCAGACCCATCGTCAGGAACGAGTGAATCATATCCCTCGCGCCGGATGATCTCGCGCAGTTTCTCCACACCGGTCTGATGCGGATCATAAACCACCGCCGCGCGCTTTGTCGCAAAGTTCGCGTCCGCCCTGGTTACGCCCGGCGCAGAGGCGAGCGCCTTCTCCACTGTGCCAGCACATCCCGCGCAATGCAGTCCGAGCAGAGAAAGCTCCACGCGTTGCAAGTCGAGATTGTTTGATTCATTCATTCATTCATTCGGGACGGAAGTGATAACGCGGTGTGACTATTCAGAATTTGCCCATTGTTTCAAGAAGAGTTTCAATCGTCCCTCATGTAAAGACTTGACCGTGAGCCGTGCGCTTTCGATAATCCGGGATGCTTGCAAAATTCCTTGGTCTGGTGTTTTCCGCGTGGTGCGCGCTTTGTTTAATTTCACATGCTGAGCCAGCGACACAGAAGCGGTTTCTCTATGTCGCTGTTCCCGGCATCCGCAATGACTTGCAATACGGTGGCCACGGCGTGCTGGTCTTCGATATGGATCATGGGCATCAGTTCGTGCGGCGCATCGAAGCCTTCGGAATCGGCAAGGATGGAAAACCCATGAATGTGAAAGGCATCTGCGCCAGCGCGGTGACACAGCGGTTATATGTCAGCACCATTGAAACGATGGCGTGTTACGATTTGCCAACCGACAAGCTCCTCTGGGAAAAGCACTACGAGGGCGGCTGCGACCGCATGTCCATCACACCCGACGGAAAGAAACTTTTCACGCCGAGTTTTGAAAAGAATTTCTGGCATGTCATCGACGCGATGAGTGGTGACGTGATCACGCGCATCCCCTCAGAGAAGCTGGCGCACAACACCGTCGTGAGCCTTGATGGCAAGGAAGTGTATCTCGCCGATCGCGGCAGCCGCATGGTGGAAGTCGTGGATGCCTCATCAAACGAAATGGTCCGCAAGATCGGGCCATTCGGCCAAGTCGTGCGACCCTTCACGGTGAACGGTGCCCACACACTCGGTTATATGAATGTGGATGGCTTGCTCGGCTTTGAGATCGCAGACTTGAACAGCGGAAAGATTCTCCATCGCGTCGAAGTCACAGGATTTGAGATAGGCAAGGTCGTCAGGCACGGTTGTCCATCCCACGGCATCGGTCTGACACCCGATGAAAAAGAAGTGTGGGTCACGGACGCGCACAACAAACGGCTCCACATCTTCGACAACACCGTTATGCCCCCGAAGCAGGTGCAAAGCATCATCCTGCGGGATGAGCCTGGCTGGATCACTTTTTCGCTCGACGGCAAGCTGGCCTATCCCTCCAACGGCGATGTCATTGAAACCGCCTCACGCAAAATCATCGCCACGCTCAATGATGAAAACGGTGCTGCTGTGCAGAGTGAGAAGCTGGTGGAGATCCAATTCGACAACAATGGCAAGGCCATCGAGACAGGCGATCAGTTCGGGCTTGGACGGGTGAGGTGATCAGTCATCACCCCAGAATCTCCACCTTGCCCGCCGTTGTTTTGCTGAAGGCGTGAATCTGTTTGCGATTGGCATCGAGATGGCGGGTGATGATGCGGTCTTTGCTGACTTCCAGATGGCTGAAGCCATAGACGGTTTTCAGGAACGGGCCGTGTTTGAGCACTCCGCCTTTGGCTTCTTCACCTTCGCCGACCCGCACGCGTGCTCCACCGCCGCCGGAGATGACAAAGCTGGTGGGATGATTTTCAAATTCCATGTGCTGCATGTCGTGGTCGTGGCCGCAGAAATAGAAATCCACCTTGTGTTGTTTGAAGAGCGGTTCCCAGTCGGCAATGAGATAAGGACTGTCGCCGTGAGTGCCATTGGAATAGAGCGGATGGTGCGCCATGACGATGAGCCAGGGTGCGGTGCGCGGTTTGGCGACTTCCGTTTTAAACCACGCATTCTGCTCGGCTTTCTCGGCCTCGGTCAGCGAGGTGACGCGAGTCTTGTAGTTGCTGTCGAGCACGATGAACTTGATGAGCGGTTTCTCTTTGGGGAATTCAAACGCATACCACTTCGCGGGCATGGTCCAGCGGGTGCCGGGATGTTCTTTCTGATAGGCAAGCTCGGCGATGAGCTTGTCCTTTGGCTCATCGTCATAATCGTGATTGCCCAGCAGGGCGTAACAGGGGCCGGGGAAAACACTGGCGGGATACATGTCCTCGAACTGGGATTTCCATCGCGGACAGGCGGTGCCGCCTTTGAAGGCTCCGTAAAAATTGTCGCCCAGCAGCAGCATGGCCTCGGGTTTGATCTTGGCGTCCTGCACATAGCGCTTCATACCTTCGGCCACGGCTTCCTGCGGTTTCATTTCTTTCTCCACCGCACCCCAGTCGCCAAACATCATCAGATGATGGTCTGCGGGACTGATGTCAGCGGCACCGATGAGGCGCTTGCGGGAGCCGAGAGTCAGGGCGGCACTGTAGGCGAAAGTTTGCTTGAGCAGGCGACGGCGGGTGAGTTTGGAAGCAGACATGGTCGGATATTCTAACGCTGATGGATGGCGCTGTCTTGTGAGAAATCTACCGGCAGTCGATGTATGCAGAAGCTGGTAAAATGTGATTTAGGCGAAAACCGAAAACTATATCAACCGCTCCCCGACCACCTGCGTAATTCAGGAAAATGGAGCCATGCAACGAAAGCAACCAAACCCTCACCATCCCGGCGGAAATGCCGATGATTGTGCTCCCGGACGTGCACTTATTGCCCGGCTGCATGTTGCCGCTTTGTATCTTTGAAAAACGCTACCGCTTGATGCTCGCCCATGCCCTAGAGTCAAATCGCATGTTCTGCGTGGGAAATCGCGAAGGGGTCGATCCTGACGGAAGCGACCGCATCAGCCCGCACTCCACGGCGGGAATGGTGCGCTGCTGCCTCAAGCAGGAAGACGGCACCTCGCAGCTCCTTCTCTTGGGAATCAAACGCATCCGCATCACAGGCTGGGTGCAGGTCGAACCCTTCCGCATTGCGCGCATTGAGGAAATCCCCACCATGGTGGAGAACATGGAAGAGGCGCACCGTCTCCAGAATCAAGCACTCCGCCTGTTCACAGTCGAGGGCGATAAACAGGCCAAGAAAATGCGCGAGATGCTGGAACAAAACGATGACCCGGACATGACCTGTGATGTGCTGTGCTATCACTTCACCCACTGCCCGATACTCCAGCAAAAGCTGCTCGGCGAACCACTGCTGGAGGAACGCTTGCGGCTCCTCATCGCTGCGCTAAAAAAAATGCGTCGGGTGTGAAGCCGGGGCTAAAAAAAGCTGAGGACACTGAGCCGAAGGCTGTAATGCCAAGTATAGTTGAAAACCGGACGATACCAGGTGCTGCGCCTCAGTAAATAACAGTGAAGCCTAAACCTAAAAAGAAAAATGAGAATGGCCGCGAAAAAGCGCAGAGAACACAAAGACAGATAGTTGGAGCAATTTTAGGCGGCACATAGAACTCACCTAATGGGT
>JAYVQB010000222.1:0-7574 GCA_043757085.1 Verrucomicrobiota bacterium | reverse complement strand
ACACTGGCAACATGTATCGCGCCGCAACCTGGGCCGCACTGCGTGATGCGCTTGATGTTTCTGACGAAGCCGCGGTCGCCCGCGCTGCCGCAGACTGGGACATCACCTGCCCCGTGCTCGGCCAGAGTTGCGCTGTCCGCGTTGACGGGCGTGATATTGATTCAGAGCTTAACAGTGAAAATGTAAATCATGCCGTGTCGTTGGTCTCGCGCGTTCCTGAAGTTCGCGACCGGCTTGTGGCCATGCAACGCGCCATCGGATCCACCAACCCCGTGGTCATGGAAGGCCGTGACATTGGCACCGTGGTCTTCCCTGATGCGCCCGTTAAATTTTACATCGACGCCTCTGAAGAAGTGCGCGCCCGCCGCCGTGGATTGCAAGGCCAGACCGATGCCATTAGCAAGCGCGACCACATCGACAGCACCCGCAAGACCGCCCCGCTCATGGCCGCCAGGGATGCCATGGTCATCGACAGCTCCGATCTCTCGCTTGATGAAGTGACCGCCCGCGTCATGAAGGAACTGCAACAACGTGGCATCACTCCCGCATACTGAAACCAGTCGTCACTCATGAACCTCTCTTACTGGTTGGGATATAGCTTTTTCAAGCTGACCGCCCGCGCCTTTTTTAATTACCGCGTCATCGGAGGTGAAAAACTTAATTTGCCCGGCGGCGCTCTCATCGTCAGCAATCACGCCAGCTTCCTTGATCCCCCTTTCGTCGGCATCGCTTTTGACGAGGATGTGCATTTTTTTGCGAAGAAGTCATTATTCAAAAATCCCGTGATGGGTCCCGTGATCCGCTCCTGGAATGCCTTTCCGGTTGATCAGGACCGGCCGGACATGGGCAGCCTAAGGACCGTCATCAGACTCCTGAAATCAGGCCGAAAAGTTTTGGTGTTCCCCGAAGGATCACGCTGTTTCGACGGCCAGTTTCTTCCCGCCCTTCCCGGCACCGGGCTCATCGTTGTGAAGTCCGGCGTTCCAGTTCTGCCGGTGAGAATATTCGGCACCCATGAAGCCCTGCCCCGTGGTAGTAAAATGCCGCACCCTTCCGAGATCACCGTCGTCTGTGGCCAGCCCTGGCACTATGACCCCGCAAAATATTCATGCGAAGGCAAGGAACTCTACCAGCGCATCAGCGACGAACTCATGGAGCAAATCGCGGGGCTTAGTTTGTGATCTCACAACTCCCGGAACTCGTGGATATAAATCAAGGCCACGGGAATGATGGCCACGGTTTGTCGCAGCGCACTTGCGGCGCCCTTCATCGAGTCTGCCTGATCCACCGCCAGCAGTATCGCCGCACCCGTCAGCAATGAACAGCCGATGCAGAACACGAAGGTGCTGGAAAGCGCGCGACGCCGCATGGCCACTTCCTCCGGCCTGAGACGATCAAGATAAAATCGCGCGGCCAGCGCCAGGATCACAATCCCGAGCAGATCGACTCCCAACGTCTGCGCGCTTTCAGTTGATGAGAAATCATAAACCCCGTGTGCTGCAGCCACACCGAGAAAGGCCATGAGAAACTCAGTTGCCTTGTGAAAGCGGGAGCGCAGCAGTTCATAAAGCCAGCCACCCAGAATTCCCGTGAGCGCGATGTGCATGAAATTGGCGGTTACGAATCGCCCCACTGCGGCCATCCCTCCCTCGTCCTGATAATAGCCAAGGTTTTCATCCAGCGCGAAGCCGAGACCGACGCAGCCGGCAGTGAGAGCGGCTTTTGAGGCTGATCCGTTTCTCAGCAAGAAAGGAAGGAAGGGCAGGAAGAAACAGAGCTTGGCGACTTCCTCGGGCACGCCCACATACATGACCCACTGAAAGAGTTCATGTGTCGGAGTGAGTTGTTGCTCCTCACTCATTCCATAATGCAACGCACCCTGCCACCAGTGCAGCAAACAAACGCTCAAGACCCCGGCCAGAACGGGAGGAAGATATCGCAACCAGCGCCAGCGTTCGCGGCTTGCTGAATAAACCAGAATCAGATACCAGACCGTCGCTGCCAGCAGCGCCAGCGGAATTTCCCTAGAATGTGTCCACCGGTGCCACTGCACCGCGCCGACGGATCGCACCATCATCCATTGATCCTCTAGGAGACTGGCGACATGAAAACGCGTGAACACGCCCATGTCGTCCCGGAACCGGGCGTCATTGCACAGGCTGCGCAAGGTGGATTTGTCCTGAAGGATCAGCGCCGTGGAACAGGCAAGGGAACGCGCCCGGTGCGCATCAGCAAAACTGCCTTCCCGCACATATGCCTTCAATGCCTCAGCACGGCGCTCCCGAACCATCAGCAAATCGGCCACGAACTCATTGGCAAAACGAACGGGCTGCGGCAGCATGGCAGCCACTTGAAGTCGCTGCAAAGCGTCTTCACGCGAGTTGCTTTCATCCAGCAAACGGCTGCGCATAAAATCAGCAAAGACCTCGCTCTGGGCCTCACTCTCCAGATGCTTCCGGAACAGCGCCGGAAAATCCAGCGGGCCATATCGCAGCGCGACAGGATCGAACGGACGCGCCTGTGACGCTGGTTTCAATATCCTCAAAAAATCCGCCAGTGCGTCCGGGCTTGGCTTTTCAGATTGTTCCAAACGTGAGTAAATTTCTTTTGCTCGAAGAAACCATTCTTCGGAAACTTCCCCCGCAACCGATGAAGCTTTGCCCGTCTCACTGTCGCGAAAACTCTGCGCGAGCATGGCCACCAACAAAGCTGCGAAGATGATCGCGCCGCTGCACTTCCAGATGAATGACGTGCTGTGACTGAGAGTGTGAAGCTTCAAACGCCAGTGAGTCATGAGGATGTGACACGATTTTTCAATTACACATCTGCAAAACGAAATCGGCCATGCGGCGCAGACTGCTGGGAGTGATCGTGGACTTAGCCCGCGCATCTTCGTCAGAAAAATCCTGGCAGTGGGCAATCCGGTCCGCCTTCCAGACCCACGCACGGGCATCATAAGGCCCGACGCGACGCGGATCGCTCCAGGTGTGGATGCCAAGCGTGCGCTCCGGCTGAATCGCGGCGGCGATGTGCATGGGGCCGCTGTCCACACTGACAATGGCGCGGGCGCGGCGGATCAGCCAGATGAGCTGCGCCAGGCTTGTTTCATTTAATAGCGAGATGACGTGCGGTGCCGAAAATGGCAGGGGCTTGACGCTTCTGCCGGCGATAATTACCACACGCGGCGCGAGGCATTCGCAAAGCGAACGGAGCGATTCCTCATCAAGCGATTTGCCACGTCCCCGTGAAAAGGGATGCAGCAGAATAAAATCGTCGGGCAATGACACACCAGATTCAACCGGCTCCCCGACTGGCAGTGGAAATTCAATCCTTCCGGCTTTCGCATCCGCCCCCAGTGCAGCGGACAGGGTCAAATAACGATCCACGGCATGAGCCGACGCATCCACGGGAATGACATGACGGTAAAGCGCCGGGGCGAATTCTCGCGCATCAGACAATCCGACCACCGGCTCCGCCCCGCGCAATACGCCGAGAAGCGCGCTGCGCAGCAAGCCCTGAAAATCCAGCGCCAGTTCCGGCAGTTCACGCGGGGAGTTGTTGAAGCGCCGCACCCATTGAAACAAATGTGGCAGGGAAAGCGGCCCCCGGAATTGGCCCCGTGGAAATGGAATGACTTCCGCGATGTCAGAGTTGCCTTCGAGCAATGGCGTCCACTCGGGATTGCACAACCAGCGCAGGCTGAGGTGCGGAAAGCTGCGTTTCAAGCAACGCACCGCGGGCAATGTGTGAATGATGTCCCCGAGAGAACTCGGTTTCAAAATCAATGCCGAGGCAAAGCCCGACAAATCCGGCAAGCTGACCCGGTTCATCGTCCCATGGCGAGCCGATCCGCCAGCATCGAAGGCAGTCCGGCATCACGGATTTTTTGCTGCGTAGCACGCAGATCGTATTCGAGACGACGGATGCTGACCGTCTGGCTGGTCACATCATAGACGGCATAAGATGAACGCCAGTCCCCGTCGCGCGGCTGGCCGACACTGCCCACGTTGATGAAATACTTCACGCCCCGGCGAAGCGTGGTCTCCATTTCCCTGAGGCAGCGCACCGTATCTTCTTTCTCGTAAATGCGCGGGACATGGGTGTGCCCGTAAAAACAAAGCTGGGTGAACTGGTAGCTGAAACTGGCCATGGCATCGAAGCGATTGCTGACGTAAGCCCAGCTTCCCGGTGAATCGAGCGTGGCATGGACAATGGTGAAGTCACGCACCTGGCGCACGAGCTTGATCTCGCGCAACCACTGCTTCTGATCATCACTCAACTGCTGGCGAGTCCAGAGCAAGGCGCTACTGGCGATCGGATTGAGATCTTCCAAAGTGCGATCCTGCGTGGCTTCCTCGTCATGATTGCCCTTTACCACGGGACAGTTCATCGCGCGTATGTGTTCAAGGCAGGCGACGGGATCGGCGTTGTAACCCACGATGTCACCAAGACACACGTAATGGGTGCATTGCATGGCCTCCGCATCCTCCATGACGGTCATGAGGGCTTCGATGTTGGCGTGAATGTCTCCGAAAATAGCGTATCGCACGGTGGTATTGACCAAACGTGGCGTGCACGGGAATGAAATCAAGAAAAGTCAGCAATCGCCGAAAAACTATCTTCCCCACAAGAGAAGCGGCCAGCCCTCTCAGCGCTGCGCATTCACCAGCACTTTCGTGGCGGACCTCGCACCTTCCGCGGCATCCGTAATAGGCCAGCGGGCGGCCATGTTCAGGCTGCCCGGTGGAGCCAGCTTGATTTTTATATCTCCATTTAATGCATACTCGCCATACACAATGGGCACGAGAGCAGCGCAGATGGAGTCATTGGCACCGCGTCCCACATGGAGCAATGCGGCGAAGGTGGACTTGTTGTCGAGGGTAAAAGTCTGTCCGGTCTGATACGGAGCTTGCTTCACTTCACGACCCGGAAAAATCATTTCCACCTCCACATCTTCCAGCTCCACTGATCGACCCCGGACGACCCAGCCGTTGCTCATCAAATCCTTTTCCTCGAGAGGGCGTGAACTCAACACCGTAAATGTGCCCTTCACATAGTCGGGGCTTTCGTTCTTGTAATTGAGAATATAGGCGCGTTTGAGTAGGTCATTTTTCACGCGAAGCTGGTCAGTGTTGAGATAGAAATACTTGGAGAGAAGTTTTTTCGAATCCAGAAATTCACCGCGCGGCACCGAGATGGGGTCGAACTCCTCGACCAGTTCCAGCTTCTTAAGTTTCGACAGCAGATTGTAGTTAAATGGCTTCTCCGGATATTTGAAAACCATGATGCTGAAAATCCATGTAAACGTCGCCGCCCCCATGAGCAGCGTGATGACAATGGTCCACCAAAACATGTCGTTACCGCGGCGCTGACGGGCAAGCTCGCCGCCGCTGCCGCGCGATCGAAAATCAGAACCGTCACTTAAAAAATTGAAACGCATAGGGGGCGGAAAATCAGAGTCATTGAGGGAAACTGGACTGGCACACAGTATGGTGAGATTCCAGAGGAATGTGAAGCGTTTTTTCGTGGCAAAATTGTCAGAAACTTATCAGCCGGGCAGTGGCTCGAAGGATGTGCCGCAACCGCAGCTTCGGGCGGCATTGGGATTGTGAATTTTAAAGCCGGCATCGGACAAAGCGTCGGAGTAATCCACCTGCGATTGATCGAGGAAGACAAGGCTTTCGGGATCGACGATGATCCTCACGTCATTCTGGTCAAATACCCTGTCCTTCTCTTCCGGCACGTCCAGCTTCATGACATATTCCATCCCGGCACAGCCACCGCGATGCACCATCAAACGCAGTCCGGTGCCCATAGGCGAGTCCTGGGCTTCCAAAAGCTCGCGGAGGTGTTTGACGGCGGTATCGCTGACGGTAATCATAAAGGTGAGTGCTGCGTGGAGGAGTTCCCGAATTCTTGTGACCCAAGAATTTCATGCGGCATGGAACTTGCACGACCAACATAACATCAGTCAAGTAAATGGAATTTTTGTTTAATCATTTATCATGAGCCGCATCCGTATCCTCTCCGACGCCCTCGCCTCCCAAGTGGCGGCTGGTGAAGTCGTGGAGCGCCCCGCAGCCGTGGTTCGGGAACTGGTGGAGAACAGTCTGGACGCTGGAGCCTCTCACATTGAAGTCCACATTCAGCGCGGCGGCTCGGCTCTCATCCGGGTGACGGACAACGGTCACGGCATGGATCGCGAGGATGCGATGCTCTGCCTCGAACGCCACGCGACGAGTAAAATCCGCTCCAAAGAAGATCTGGCCTCCATCTGCACGCTCGGATTTCGCGGCGAAGCCCTACCCAGCATCGCCAGTGTTTCCCGCTTCCGTCTCGCCACCCGCGAGGCTCATGCGCTCTCAGGCACGGAAATCGAAATTCATGGCGGAAAAATGCACGCCGTCCGGGATCACGGTGGCGCGCCGGGCACCGTGGTGGAGGCGCGCGCGCTGTTTTACAATGTGCCCGCGCGGAGAAAATTCCTGCGTTCGGAGCCTACTGAGTTCGCTCATGTGGAGCAACAATTCCGGCTTCATGCCATCGCCAATCCCACCGTGGCCTTCACTCTGGTGCGTGATACGGAAGTCCTGTTCCATCTGCCCGCGACTCAAAATGTGCTGGAGCGAATCGAAGGCATGAGCGGCCGCGATCTGGCTTCCAGACTGCTGCGCATTCCGGACTTCGAGTTCGGCGGCGTTAATGTAAGCGGCTACATCGGCGGCCCCGGCATGAGCCGCTCCAACCGGCAGATGCAGTTGGTTTTTCTCAATGGTCGCCCGATTGAAAGTCCGGTCATCGGCCACGGCTTGCGTGAGGGTTATCACACGATGCTGATGAAGGGCCAGCATCCCATCACCTTCCTGTTCGTTCAGATGCCGCCGGAGGGATTCGACATCAATGTGCATCCGGCGAAAAAAGAAGTCCGCTTTCATGACGGCAACACGGTGCGCGAAGCCGTGGTGCGGGCTGTGAACCAAGCTCTGACCGAACACGCCAGAATCCCTACGGGGCATGAAACTCCTCAGCGAACTCCAGCCTCAGCGATTCCATTCAGTCCTCCCAATAACCTTCTGCCCGCGCTCATTCCGGCTCGCGAACATCAGCCGTTTCAACCGCCGCCACCTGCCACATTTTCCGTTCCGGCAAATGTTCCACCCGCGCCCATTGCTGCAAATTACATTGATTATCCTGCGCCAGTCACCGCCGTTTCACCATCGAACGAAGCCTCCGACTTCCGCATTCTCGGAGTGCTTAACAAGCTCTACATCTTGATGGAAAGTCGCGACGGGCTGGTGCTGATGGATCAGCATGCGGCACATGAGCGGGTGCTCTTTGAGCAAATGCGGCGCGCCATGGAACAGGAAGGCGTGCCCGCGCAACGTCTGCTCCTGCCGCTCACGCTTGAGGTTTCTCCGCGCGATTTCGATGTGCTGCAACGCAACCTTCCCGTGTTGCACAAGCTCGGCATCGAGGCGGAGCCGTTTGGCGGCAATGCCTTTAAAATCGATGCCATGCCGGCCTTCCTGAAAAGCGACGATCCGCTCGCGCTGCTGCGTGATGTTTTGGATGAG
>JAYVQB010000221.1:0-7582 GCA_043757085.1 Verrucomicrobiota bacterium | reverse complement strand
GCATGAAAGAGACTTCATCCAGACGGTTCAGGGCGAACTTCATGAACGCGGCCACGTCTTTGACATGCGCTTGCTCAAAGAATCGCAAGCCGCTGGTGATCGTGAACGGAATGCCCCGCTTCGTGAGTTCCATCTGGATTTCCAGCGAGTGAAAATGGGCGCGGTAAATGACCGCTATCTCATTCAAGTCCGTGCCTTCATCGCGCAATTCAAGGATGCGCTGGGCGACGAACGCTGCCTGCGCGCTGGGACTGTCCAAGGGCACGAGCGCGGGGAGCAAGCCCTTGCCTGCGCGTGCCGCTTGCAATGCCTTGCGGAACTGCCCCTGATTCATCTCGATCGACTTGTTGGCCAATGCCAGCACCTCGGGAACGCTGCGGTAATTGGTTTCAATCTTGTAGATTTTTGCGCTCGGATAACGGTTCTGAAACTCCAGGATGTTCTTCAAGTCCGCGCCACGCCACGAATAAATGCTTTGCGCATCATCGCCCACGACCATGAGATTGCCGCTGTCACCAGTCAGCAGATCAATCAGTCCGCACTGCAGCGAATTTGTGTCCTGATATTCATCCACGAGGATGAACTGAAACTGGCGCTGGTAACGCTCGCGCAAGTCATCATGCTCTTTAAACAGGCGCAGTGTCATCGAGAGCAGATCGTCGAAGTCCACGTTGTTGGTCTCCAGTTTCTTGGCCGTGTAAAGTGTCCGCATCCGCACGATGCCTTCCAGCACATGCTCGAAATAGGGATAACGCACTTTTACGAGTTCTGCGATGCCCACGCCCGTGTTGTCCGCGAGCGAGAAGATTTCGCCCAGCACTTCCGGCTTGGGGAAACGATAAGTGGTGATGTCGATGCCGCTGTTGGAGAGAACGGTGTCCATCAGATCTTTTTGATCTTGACGATCCATGATGGAGAACCCCATCCGCAGGCCAAGGCGGTCGCCGTGTTTTCGCAGCAGCCGGTTCCCGATGGAATGAAACGTGCCGCCCCAGAGTCGCTGCGTCTCCACTGGCACCAGCGATTGCACGCGATCCAGCATTTCCCGCGCGGCTTTGTTGGTGAAAGTGAGCAGTAGGATATTTTCCGGCGGGATGCCGTTGTCGAGCAGATAGGCCACGCGATACGTCAACGTCCGGGTTTTCCCGCTGCCCGCGCCCGCAATGACCAGCGCCTGACCCGGTGGCGAAGTCACCGCCTCGAATTGCTGGTCGTTCAACTCCGCACGATAATCGATCCGATGAGCGGAGCCACCGGAGCTGTGCAAAGCGTATTCACGGGCCATGATTGGAAAGCGCGTTATAGCCCACTCGAAATGTGTTGCACCGCAGAAAAGTTCTGGCCGCGTGCAATCACTTACCCTTAGTTTTCTTAGGCGGCGGGAAGATTAATTCCAGTTCCGCAATACGCTTGAACAGTTTTTTCTTCAATTCCTCGTCTTTGAGCCGTTCGGCAAATTGCTTGCGCGGCAGAAGAGTTTCCCAAGTGACACCCTCTTCATCCTTCATCGGGAAATAACTGTTCATAAAGTCACCTTTTACAAGAAATTTATAATCACGCTCTAAATGAATGCGCCGACTCAGTCTGTCGTCCGCTTCAACAAATGGCTTGCGTTGCGCTTCCCACCTTGCGAGGAACTGTGGGGAATCTATTGTTTCACCCGGATTAGGCTTTTTTATGTTCAGGACGCGAAGTTCTAATTCACGCGCCCTTAGAGTCTGAACGTCCGGCATAGTTTGCAGTTCCGTGTATATATCATTGAACAAATCAACGAGGGGAGGGAAATGTTTTTGCCATCCAGCCAAAGAAGCAGATCCTTCAGTCTCAAGAAGCAGATATTTGCTCAGAGAGTCATAAAGGCTTGAAACCGGATTCTCCCCAAATTGTCCCAGCACCTTGTAAGCAGAACGCACATTTTCCCAGGCTAGTTCGCGTTCTTTATCAGTGACAGTTTTTTTTTGAACAACAGAGACAACCTGAGCATAAGCGTCTGTCAGCGTAAAATTACTGAAAATGACCAGCAAAATAACGAATTTAAGGTGAATCAAATTTTGAAACATAAATGTGTTCTTGGTATGTCAGTTTTCAAAAATAGGCTTAGCACCTGTCGTGGCGGGGTTGCCTTTGCTCATGGTTTTTGTTGCGTTGCTCTTGTCTTTTGCGCCAGCCGGGACGTCCGCTATAATTTTGGCGGTTAGTTTCCCCAGCTCCACACCCCCCTGTAATTTTTTTTGTGTGTTGTAGTAAAATGGTATGGGTATTTCTGCCCAACCGGGCAATGCTTTAAAACTAACGTCATCAGGCCCAGAGAAATTAAACAAATGTCCAAGCGCGTTCTTATCTTCTGCCATTAAGGTGCCCTTGCCTTCTATTGTTCCTAGTGCCGCCTCATCAGGCTGATCTATTCTGCTGAGAAAGTCGCTGTGTTTTTTCCCAGCGTAGTAGTCATAGTGCAGTCCGGCTCCAGCGATCTTAAACGAAGCGTTGCCCTCCCAAGAATATAAACGTCCGAAGTTCACATCGTCTGGAAGAAAATAGATGTTCATGGAGCCACCCAGATGGTCGGAGTTTTTTGGGCTTTCCACATTCTCTTTGTATTCAGTGTATATTTTTTCTGGGGCAATAGTCTTGAAATCCAATCTAAAATCTCTTTGCATGGGATTTGATATATGGGCCGTCACAATGTCACTGTCAGACTTTGCCTCAGGTGCTTCATAACCCCTTTTTTTTGAGGCGGCGCCATTAATCAGGTTTAACTTCCCTGATTTAGGTTCTGGCTCCCAACTGACACTCCAATTGGACGGGCAAATCATTTCCATGTTGACCTGTTCATAGAGTCCGAGTTTCAGCCGCTTCTGATCAATGCCCCGATAGTTGGGATAGGTGGCCTTAGTCTCGTGCCTGATGCCGATGACACGAATTTGAACACTTACCGTCGCCGAAGCCGAGCTGTTGGTCTTGTCCGATGCCAACGTCTGAATAATAAAGACACCGTCCTCCCCTTCCTTGCCTTTAAGATTCAAAGCCGCAGCGGGAATATCATCTACGGTGGGAGCTTTGCCTTTTGGCAAAATCCATTCCGAACGTGCACCATTCAACTTTCCAGTCAGGCTGATTTCATTGCGTTTGTAATCGCGCGCCTCCACATAGTAACGAGTCTCATTGTTGACCTTCTCAACAATACCACCAGGATAATCCAGCGTAATGGTTATTTTGGGAGCCACAGTATCGGTGAACTTGGCCTCCGCAGCCGGGGCAAAACCAGCATGCGTGGCCAAGAGCAGCCCCAGCAGCAGGGTCCAAGAGGTGGACGGTGGGGACTTAGCGAAGTGTTCCATTGGTGCGGGTTAGTTCTTGAATGAGGTCTGAATATGAGCGGCACAATGGCTCGCACTCAAAACGCAGCATGTCCTCAAGGTTCAGGGACTGAGAGGATACGGACATGTTCGCTGAACCAGTCCAGAGATTTTTTCCATCAATGATAACTACCTTGAGGTGCATTTTGCGCTGGGGCGCTGACCAGACCGCCACGGGAATCCCAGCATCTCGCAGTGATTGCACCACGGAAAGCAGATATTGATCATTGCCCATGCTACCGTCAAGCAGCACCTTAACCTTTACTCCCCGATTCTGGGCCTGGCTTAGCGCCTGCACAGCTTTGGTATCCGAGATGAGATACATGGCCACGGTGATGGATTCCTTTGCTTGCGTCAGATCAAGCAACAAATCCCCGCCGCCAGGTTTCCTGGGTGAAAGGAAAACTTTCGGAGGCTGCGGCAGTTCTACCTTATGCGCAGACTCCAGGCGGCGGAGCGCGGCGGCTTCCATCTTTTGCGTGGGCTGTCCAAATGCGTGGCTGGTTTTGTTCTTTCCCACATTGGCCACCGGGTTTGCACTCTGTGTGACCTCGTCGAAGAGTTTCAGGTAATTGACTGCGAGGGCGGCGTCTTCAACCAGCAGCAAGTCTTCACAGTTTCTACCAAGGCCACTGCGAGTCCAGTTAGCCGAGCCAGTGAGCACACGGTTCTTGTCAATCACAACAGACTTGAGGTGTGCTTTGCCGTATTTGGAAACATCAACCATAAGAAGCTCCACGCCGAAACTGGCCATTCGTTCGAGAAGCGCGTGGTCGTGTTGGTCTTTCCCCGAATTGTCCAAGAGCACCCTCACTTTTACTTTTCGCCCTCCAGCTAAATGACAGAGAGCTTCTGCAAGGTCCGGGTGGGTGAAATCAAAGATACAGGCATCCACACTTTGCCGGGCGCCGTCCAGAGATTCCAGTAACAGCTTTACGGGCGCAGGGCCTGGAGAGAATGCAACCCTCATCTGCGCTGCGGACAGCGGATGCAAATGAATGGAGAAGGCGATCAACGTGATGAGACGAAGAATT
Source organism: Verrucomicrobiota bacterium (assembly GCA_043757085.1). Lineage (GTDB taxonomy): Bacteria > Verrucomicrobiota > Verrucomicrobiia > Verrucomicrobiales > Verrucomicrobiaceae > VFKE01. Next base: position 3,192 of record JAYVQB010000221.1, on the reverse strand, counting down.
TTCACAAGGATATAATATGGTGCTCAACAAAAAATGGTGTTGTGACAGCGGGAATGCAACGTTGCTCGATAGGCTTGTTCCTCAATAGGCATCAGACCTCAAGCTTATACGGCCCACGGTAATCGCGTCCGAGCATCTTGGATGCTTTCTCGTTGCCGAGGATTTCTTCTTTGGTGGCGTCCCATTTTAGAGGTTCGTTGAGCATCATGGAAATCAATGAAAGATGACCGGGGATGGCACTGTGATGGGCGGTTTCGACGGGAGTCACGGTGGGCTTCCGGGACTTGATGCAATCGAGGAAGTTGCGCTGATGGCCCTTTGTTTCATAGAGACGGGTCTTGATGATGTCGTCGCCGAGTTTTGGTGCGCGGAATTTCTCAACCACATTCGCGCCTTCACGGGCTTTGATCGCCTCCTTCAATTCCGGCTTGGAACAATCATAGCCTCCGCGATCCACCCAGACCCAGCCGTCGGTGCCGATCCATTTGGTGCCGCCTTTGATGTCGGGATGGCCACCGGCGATGGTCATGATGATGCCGTTGGGGTAGGTGAGTTCTGCGCGATATTTCGTGGCGGTGTTCCAGACATCGGTGCGCGGTGGGAAGTCCGCCATGATAGGTTTAATTTCAGTGGGGCCGCCGTTGTCGCTGTCCATACCCCAATGGGCGATGTCGCAGTGGTGGCCGATCCAGTCGAGCAGCTGGCCACCGCCGATGTTGTAATCCCAGCGCCAGTTTTTGTGCACCCGGGCCTCGATGTAGTCCTGCATCGTTGCCGGGCCGATCCAGCGATCATAGTCCAGATTCGCAGGAGGCGGAGTGACAGACATTTTGTCCTTTGTTCCGGCAAAATCACTATGCCCTGACGGAAGGCCGACCTCGACATGTGTGATTTTTCCGATCAAGCCGTTGCGCACGATTTCGGCGGCGATGCGGAACTGGTCCACGCTGCGCTGCCAGCTTCCGGTTTGCCAGATGCGATTGTATTTCTGCACCGCTTTCACGATGGCCTGCTGCTCGATGATGGTGCGGGCGAGGGGTTTTTCTCCGTAAACGTCCTTGCCGTTTCTCAGTGCCTCGGTGGAGATCAGCGCATGCCAGTTGTCCGGGACGGCCAGCATGACGCAGTCAATGTCCTTGCGCGCCATGAGTTCGCGGTAATCGGCGTAACCTTTGCAATCGCTGTTGTTATTGTGCTCGTTGATCTTCTTCAGCGCAGCGTCGAGATGACTCTTGTCGAGGTCACAGGCGGCGACGACTTGGCAGTCAGGTTCGTTCAAGAATGATCCCATGTTTCCCGGCCCTTGCATACCCCAGCCGACGGCGGCCATCGTGATGCGATTGCTTGGTGCATTCTGGCCGAAGATACTCGACGGAACGATGGTGGGGAACCCGAGTGCGGCGACTCCGGTTTGTAAAAAGCGACGACGGCTGGTGTAGGGGGTGCGATTCATAGGAACACATACTTGAGCCGAGTGGTGAATCTTCCAAGCAAAAAGCGATGAGCCTGAGATTTTACCTTGCGGATTTTCTGACTCCACGGATGAATAAAGCATGAATCAAATTCGCGCACTCTGGGCATTATTGATCCTCATCCTTGGTGGCATGGGAGCCTTGGCTTGGAAGATCAATGACAAAAAAGTCGAGGCCGAGCAGTTGCTTAAAAAAGCCAAGACGGAAGTGCTTGTGGCTGTGACAAAAAATGACCGCGAGCATGAATTGGCTCTGGCTGCACAGGCCGCCCAGCATCAGGCAGAGATGGCGAAGCTCAATGAGGATAACGACAAGAAGCTCGATGATCTGCGCAAAGAACAGCGCACCAAAATGGCACAGGCTTACGAGCAGTTCAGTGGCATTCTGGAGGGTGGCAGGAAGACCCTCGATTATCTTGATCTCATTGAGCAGAAGGTCAAAGCGGGCAAGGCCGTCTCCAAAGGCGAAGCAGAAAAGCTCGCCGTTATCGCCACTGGATTGACCTATCTTCAAAGGCAGTATCAAAAGCCCTTTCAGGAGTTTGGTGAACTCCAGTCTTATTTGGAGCGGCGCGCGAACTCGAGCATTGAAACACCGAACATGAAAAACGCATTCTGGAAACGGATGTTCAGCCGTGAGTTCCGTGAAAAGGAGCGGGAGTTCTACCGCACCGAAGGCGAGCGACGCGGCTTCCAAGAAGCCAACGACCAGTTCACCGCTGCCTATTCAGCCGCACAGAAGAAGATGGCCGCCGTGAATATCGACGGTGAGAAGATTATTACGAATCTCAACAACCTCATTCTGGAAAAACAAGCCGACCCCCAAGACTTGACCGAGTTTTTCAATCAAGCGCGCAAGGCACTGTCCACCCACCAGAAGGTTTTGGAATATGAGCCGGAGGCTATCAAGCCTCTGATCCAAGATCCAAGACCCTGATTAATTCAGGGACTTGGACTTGGACTGCGGCAGCAAGGCTGCCGCTTTCAAGCCGCAGCCTGCTGTGGCAAGACTCGCCAGCAGGCTGGCTAGTAAAAGCGGCAGCAAGGCTGCCGCAGTCCAAGGTGTCCAAGGTGTCCAAGGTGTCTCAAGGAAGGCTCTTGTGCGAGCCGTCGCAATACGGCGGATTCTTTGTGTGCTTGCAATTGCAGAGCCAGACTTTCTTATTCTCTTCCAAAGTGAATTTCTTCGGGCCAAAGCCGGTGCCTTTGTGGGCACCGTCGCACATGGGCTGATGACCGGAGAGTCCGCAGGCGCACCACCAGTGGTCGCCGGCTTCGAGTTCAACAGCGGTGGGTGAGGTGGCGGCGATTTTTGGGAGGTCGGACATGGTATAGGAAGTGAATGGTGAATAAGAAATTTTAAACGACGTGGGAGTTTGTCAGGATGCAGGCAAATTAGCAATCTCGGAAATGAGCGCGGGGCCGCGATACACCAGACCCGTGTAAAGTTGCACCAGCGAAGCACCCGCACCTAGCTTGGCTTTGGCATCAGCCGCCGATAGAATGCCGCCAACACCGATGATCGGTATGCTCGCAGGCAATGCTGCACGCAAGGCAGCGATCACTTCCGTCGCGCGAGTCGTCAGTGCTGCGCCGCTCAAGCCGCCAGCTTCAATGGCCAGCGGATGAGTCTTTACCGCGTCGCGCGAGAGTGTGGTGTTGGTGGCGATCACGCCGTCGAGCTGCAGCTCCGCGAAGACACGCGCCAGCATCTCGATCTG
>JAYVQB010000220.1:0-1987 GCA_043757085.1 Verrucomicrobiota bacterium | reverse complement strand
TTCTCCGCGTCTCCGACTTCGCGCCCATGCCCGCGCCAGTCAGGTTGGCGGAACCGACGTAAGCCTTGCGCCCGTCCGCGATGACCATCTTCATGTGCATTCGCGGACAAAGAATGCGCTCAAAGGCGTCGCTTTGGATGAACTCCGGGAACCGGTCAAAGTCCTCACGGAATCGCGGCCCCGGCTCCTTCGCGTGAACGAGCCTGATCTCCACGCCCTCACGCAGTTTGTCAGCCAGCACTTGCAGGAACGGCACAAAACTCCCGTTCCTCTCCACAAACAAGTCCTTCAAGTCCGCCGTAAAAATCCAAAGGAACCGACGCGCCTCGGGAACGATGCCGCGAATGACCGCGTCGTAGGTATCGGAATTGAGGATAAGTTGCATGGCCTTTTATTGTTGCGGTTTCTCTTCCTGAAAACTCAGCTTCACCAGTTCCGCGTAATACTCATACGACTTCAGCAGTTCGTCATGCGTTCCGTGTGCGAGGACGTGGCCGTCACGCATGGCATCGTCAGCCCCGCCGCGATGCGCCACGGATACTGAGACATGAATCGGAGGAGCAGCTGGGCGGTGGAAGTCATCAGTGAAGGAATCCTCCATGCAAAGCTTGCGTCGATCAAGCAAGGGTGCATTCAATTTACGGTGTTCAAAACTATACCGTGACCGCCTTTGGCTCACTTGCTGTTGTCACAGTTATGAGTTAGCGGCATACTGGCTCTGGTTCCATTCACATGCCGGATACTTCTCTCACATCTACTGATGCCTCCAAGGAGCATTATGAAGCTTACGAGATCGCGGAACGAATCGCGGTCGGGCCTGCTGGCATTGTGTATCGCGCTTTGCAGAGCGGCACCCATCGTGAGGTCTTGTTCAAGGTGCTGAACCCGGACGCCACTCATCCGCTGAACTCCGCGCGTGTGTCCTCCATCAAATCATCCGTCGATTCCGTGCGGCATCGCTGCATCGCGGAATGGATCGATGCCTATGATGACCCGGACGGTTATGTGCTGGTGTTTGATTACAAAAAAGGCATTGCTGGCAATTTTTATCCCGATGAAGATCGCCATTTGTCCGTAGCCGACGGGCTCCGATTGGCAGCGCAGTTCTGTGAAGTGCTTCAGGCGGCAGAACAGGCCAGTTTTCCTCACGGTGACATCAAGCCGAGCAACATCATCATCTGGAATGATCCTGAACTGGGGTTGTCGCTGCAAGTGCTGGACTGGGGGCTCTCTAGCTGCCGATCACAAAATCCCCCGGAGTCGCTTGATTGCATGTCGCCAGAAAGACTGCAAGGCGCTGCGCCATCTTCGGCAGGTGATCTTTTTTCCGTCGGCGTGACCTTAACTTTTCTACTCACGGGTTGCTACCCCGTTCAGGGCAGCACTCCAGAAGAACTCATCACTGGCTGGCAAAACTTCAATCCTGCGTCGATCGCGCTTGTCAGACCTGATCTCGGCGATCATTTCTGCCAATGGCTCGCAGCGCTGATGTCCTTCAAGTCAGAAGACCGTCCCGCAGCGGCATCCCATGCGATTGAAGCGCTCAATTTGGCCATCGCCGTCGCCACAATGCCGCAGTCAGCGCCGAGTTCTGCACCAGCCCTGCATCTGCCATTCCGCGCCATTAAAAACAAACCGCGCCCTGCTCCACCTCGCGCAAAAGTCGCCAGTCCGCCCCGCTATCTCTCGCATAAAGCATCGTTCCAGATTCGAACAACAGTTTTAAATCCGACATCAGCACGAAAAAAATCAGGCACGAAAAGATTAATGCGAGTTGCCCTGGCGTTCTGTTTGGTCGTGTCGCTGGCTGCGGCATCCTGCATCTGGGCGCAGAAACATTATGGCATAAAATGGAACGACTTGCTCGCTGGTCGCTGGCGTGGAGACCGCCTCCAGAAATAACATTGCCAGTCACGGCAGTGGCAACCGTCGCGCCTGCAGAACCCGTAACGGTGCTGAAGATTCGCGATCCTCTGGTTTATCCGAA
>JAYVQB010000219.1:0-28234 GCA_043757085.1 Verrucomicrobiota bacterium | reverse complement strand
CTGGGTGGAATTACTATGTAGCGGGCGGCTCTGGTGTATATGGCGGCAATAATGTAGCAGGGAGCAACTCGAGCTACACTAACGGAAGCTGGACCTATTCGAACGACGGCAGCACTTCGCGTAAGCTAGCAGATGGCAGCTTCGATGGATGGGTTTATGGCGGAACATTTCCACCGGCGACCATTAGCGGCGACACCAGCAATAATGCGCCCGTTGTGTCGAATTTCTCATCGGCTACGGTTATCAATTTCAGTTCCACCCCCGAGCCTGGACGACCCTTGTTGTTGGTTTTTGGATTGATAACACTGGTGATGCGCCGGAGGCGGGTGATCGGAAAACTCGGATGAATGTGGATGTGAGCGGGAGAGAACAACGCACTATTCGTAACACGGGCTGGAAAGCGGGCGCTGCTTTTCAGGGTTTCACTTTAATTGAGTTGCTCGTTACGATCACGATCGTGGCCTTGTTATCCGCGCTGACAGTGGGAAGCTGGAATTTTTTTCGGGGCATCTCGACGCGTTCAGTCTGTTCCAACAATCTTCGGCAGCTTTGTGCGGCGACTAATTTATATGTGGCCGATAACAACGGCTTTTTTCCGTCCTATCTCAAGGCGGCTCCGGGCGGTCGTATGTGGTGGTTCGGACTGGAAACTTCATCAGGCGGCTCAGCAGAGGGTTCGCGCGATCTGGATGTTACCAAGGGGCCACTTTATCCTTACATTGACGAGGTCGGAAAGGTCGAAGTATGCGGAGCCTTCAATTACAACAGCGCCTTGTGGAAGCCTAAGTTCAAGGGCGCTAGTTACGGCTATGGTTACAATTGGATTCTGGGCGGGCGCATAGGTGGAATGCCGATGCATGTGGGCACACTGAGAAGTGGGGCCGGCGTGATCCTCTACGCGGACTGCGGGCAGGTGAATACGTTTCAGGCCCCGGCCAGCTCGTCAAACCCGTTGATTGAGGAGTTTTATCTGATCAATGAGACCGACAATACGATTCACTTCCGCCACAATGGACGGGCGAACATTCTCTTTGTGGATGGGCATGTGGAGTCGTTCAAGCCCTATCCTGGCACCGAGAACACCACGGTCAGAGGCGAGACTACCGGACGCATAACACCAAAGGGCAGTATGGACATGCTTCGTTGATTATTTTCAATGACTTAGCACGGCTAACACATAGGCACGCACCAATGCATCGTCAGCAGTGGTAAGCTTGGTTTTCACCGCCATCTTAGGCAATATATTATCCCAATCTGACCGTGTATATTTTTTTACAGGCTCGACCGAGTGGCACTTAGCGCAACGAGTGATGTAAATGACGCGCCCTTTTTGCAAGCTGGCAAGTTGCGTCCCAAACTCTGGAAGACCAAGCATTGCCACAGGTGGTGCCGCCTGTTCAAGGGATACGCAGCCTGCTATCAGTAAAGTGGCGATCAATGGAAGACATATAGATAACAACCGTGGGTGCATCATAACTCCTCTGTGATTTGAAGAATATTTAGAAATGAAATCCTATAACCGTGCTCACTTCAAAGTGCGGTTCTCCCGGCACATCCGTCACCCGGAATAATCCAGCAGTGGTCAAGAAAAAGTTGCCTTTGCGCAGGGACATGTTTGGTCCCACAAAAACAGCATTGCCAGTTGAGTAGCTCCAGTTTTCTAAGGCGACCTCATGTTTGGCCTCCAGTCCTGCGGAAAAGCTTGGATGGAATTGATAGCTCAATCCCAGCGTCTGCTCCAGCACGCCCACGGGATTGGCGTATTGATCCTCCCAATGGGCTTCGATGATGCCGTTATATACCAGCATCAGCGGTCCGAAATTTTTTTGCAGCAGAATTTTTCCCTCCAACTCTAGGTCTCGGTCATTCATGAGGACTTCGCCATAAAGCGCGCTGCCCAACCAGCTTTTGTTGGGGTCGGTCAGTTGATAAACGGCTTCCAGACCGGACCCTGTCCATGCGGTGGAGCGCTGTCCATTTACCCGGGCATGCACGAAATCGAAGAGATAGACGGCAAGCTGGAGCCGGTCGGTGATACCGAATTCCACTTCCTGACGGAACTGCATCGTATCTGAGCCATGGCCGTGCTCCCAGAATATGCCTTGTTCGTATTCGAAAGTGCCCTTCGGCGTGGTCGTGGTTTCATAGCTTAATGCGAAACGCCGTTCGGTGGCGATAGCAGGAATGCTGGAGATAAGCAAGAAGATGGTGACGACTAAAAGTAGCGGATTAAACTTCATGCCGCCCCTTAATGCGATTGCGTCTCAAATGCAACAAAATTTTCCGAGGTTATCTGATTCCAGTGGTTGTGCCTCAAGTGAGTTGGCAGCCATGCCATTTTGCATCACTTTGCTTCATGTTGGTTCGATGGGGAGTAATGGCGATGGTCATGAGTGCAATGGTTTCTCCATTGCTTGCGCACAATGTGCCGACCCTAGTGGTGGAGACGGAGTTCAATGCTGCCCGTCAGGCGGAGATACGGGTAAACATAGACCCGAGACTTTTTCTCACTGATAAACCTACAACCTTGCCTCCGATTACGGCTTCCTGGTGGTTCGGGCAGGATGAAGTTGCGCGGGCGAAAACGAAGTCGGACATGATCGCGTATGTGGAAAAGGTTTTAGATTTCAGGATCGGTGAAAGCAGTCTGCAAGGTGGCTGGAAGGTGACGGCGATTGACAGCTCGTCGGCCTTTCCCCTGAGTGCGAACAGTGCGGAGGTGCATTTGCTGGCGGAGAGGAAACAGTCGCTTCCAGATGTAGCCGGTGAGTTCAAGGTGAGTGTCAGCAACGACTGCTCAGTGGGTGTGATTCTGCTCAACAGCATGGAAGGCAAGGCGGAGCGGCATCCGCAGTCATTGTTTCCGGGCGAGATCAGCCGCGGATTCAAAGTGCCGGAGATGAAATCAGAAGCACCTGTAAAACACCCCGAGCCTGCAATTGAAGCGAGCCAGGAAAAAGCCGAGGTGCGGCTGGTCAGTCCTGTTCAACTGATGTTGTTGCTGGTTCTGGCTGCGGTGCTGCTGGGGCTTCAATGGTCGCGCCGTCGGGCGTGATGCTTTCGATTTTCCCTTCGGTGGTGATCTTCATGCCGACCGCAGCGGCAGCATCAGCGGCGGGGCCGCCAAAGCCCAGAAGGGTGGCCACTTCATCCTGCACGAATTCGATTTCATCGAGTCGCAATTCAGGATCGCGGATGATAAAGACCTCGCCGGTCTTGCGATGTTCGTAGAGCAGCATCCGTCCGTTTTCGCCTTCCTTCACTTCGCGAGGCGCGAGAAGTTTTTTCCGCTCTAGCATCAGGGCCAGGATGTATCTGGCGTTCTCGGTGCGCGGGCTGTCTTCTTCAACGAGGCGGCGCAGCAGATTTTCCGGCCCTTCGCGTCCGGTGATTTCGACCACAGGTTTTGCGGATTCCGGTTTGATGTAATCGGCGCGCCAGTAGGAGTATGGAGTGCGCTCGGCAGTTTCTTCCTGCCAGGCATCGAGGCTGACATCGCGACGGATGAACTCACCGGTTGCGGTATCAAAATAGATGGCCGTGTGAAAGACTTCTCCCTCGGCGAAGTGGCGTCCCGATCGGGCGCATTCGTGAGAGCGTGATTTGATGTTCCAGATTTGCGGCATGTGAGTAAACAGAGGGGCGGGTCATCCTCAGGCGCGGGCCTTGGTGAAGCGCATCCGGAGCGTGATCCAGAGCGAAGCTGCGCCTCTGATGATTTTTTTGAAGTTGATGGAGGGAAGGTCGCGGTTTTGCGCCCGTAAATTGAAGATATAGATGCCCATGCCGCCCAGGATGATGTGCGGCATCCAAACTGCGAGGAATGGCGGCATGTGGAGGCCCTTGCCGAGATTGAGGAAGAGGTGATCGATGAAGATGAGGACGAAAAAGATGAAGATGGAACTGGCAACTCCTCCCAGTAAACCACGTCTCGAAAATACCACGCCGAGCGGTGCGGCGACGATCACAACAAGAAGCGCCTGCCAGGGCTGGGCAAAACGATAGAACATATGCGTGCGGAACGGCGCGAGCTTGCTGGCGTCATAGGCGTGATTGGCGTTGAGGTAGGAGAGGAGTTGTGGCACGCCGAGATATTCCGGTGTGAGTGAGCCGCTCAGCAGAATCCAGGGAGTCTCGCTCCAGCCCGCTTCGTCTTTGCGACTTTTACCACTACCTTCAAAGTTGAAACCGCTCATTCCGACGACGCTGCCATTATCATACACGACTTCCGCGCCGTTGAAGAAAGTCCAGATATGGTCGCCGTGAGTCCAGTTAGCAGACTTGGCGAACCATGCCTTGACCAGATGACCGTGCTCATCTTCCTGCCGGACCTCGATGCGCCGCAGGGGTTCTTTGCGCAAATCCGAGGGCACGATGCCGATGAACCAAGTGCGCCTCTCTTGATTGTTGCGGTAAACCAGCCCTCTCGCGAGGACTTCCTGTTTGAGTTGTTCCTTCACGTCGTCCAGAAGTTTCTCTTTGTTGCCTGCTGCATTCGGTGCCCAATGATAGTCAGCCACCATGCCGAGAAATGAGGCGTAGATGCCGATGATGAAGATGGGGCGCAGCACCTGTCCCAGACTCCGGCCTACGCCCAGCATCGAAATCAGTTCGTTGGCGCGCGACATTTTACCCAGTGAATAAAGCGTGGCCAGCAAGAGCGTGACCGGTGCGACCGTGACGTAAATAAAAGGAACCAGCTTGATGTAAAAATACACGATATCCATGCCTCCGACATTGTTCTGCCGGAAGTCCCCCAAGTGGTCGAGCACATCCATGACGATCCACAGGGTGCAGAAAGCGACAAAGCAGAAGATGAGAGGCTGCAGGAAAGTCCGCAAAACATAGCGCTCAAGGATTTTGCAGCGGATGTAATATTGCACGATGAACGGTGGTGAGAGAAGTAGGCACACCATCAAAATCATCTGGATGACAAACGCCGCGGTGGAAACCTCTTCACCTGTGACGCCAATGCGGGATGAATCCCATTTGTCATAGAAGTTGCTGGCCAGTGCCCACAGGTTCAGGTAGAACGCCGCAAGCCAGGCTGGGCGCAGCATCTTTTCGGGATTGGGGAAGGCGCGAAGAATATAGACATGAAAAACGACGCCTCCCACCAGCACGAAAAGCCGCATGTAGGACAGCAGGTAGAGCATCACGTAAACTTCATCTGGGGGAGGCTGCCAGTTTTTGTGGACCTCCATGAAGTTCGATGGCAGCTGCGGCATGAACGACTCATGATAGCCAGCCTGCTGGCAGAGCAGCATGAAGGCAACGGCCCCCAGCCACATCGCAGCCGGCGCGAAGGGCGAGAATCTCACCCAACGCCAGCAGACGTTGAGCAGATTGAGAAGCGGCTGGAGATATTTCATGAATGCTGTGAGTCGGTCGGAGGATGCGCAGCTTTCAACAGACGGGGCTGCGAGTCAAGAGAACCACGAAGCCTGGTCAAAGTCCCGAGATTGCGAATTAGCGCCTCAAGGAAAACGAATCACGTTTGCCGCTAGGATAATAAGCGCGGCATCTGAGAGGGGAGACCATATCTCAGAGGGAACGCCTTGGTTTCATCTGTTGATGGCAGAAAGAAAATTGCACTTGCATTTTTTTAACACATGGTGGTAATTTTCTTCTCTCTGATTCACCCCCCCTCATAGACTAAAAAATCAAATCGCTGCACGCGTGGAAAGCCACAGCATGCTGGCCCGCTCATCGCGGCTCTCTTTGCACTTGGGCTTATAGTGCTGAGCCAATTTCAGCCATAATCTGATGAGATATGGGAAATGGGGTCGGATATGGGAAATGGAGTCAGGCTGCAACTGCATGACAAATACAGTCATCGGTTTCACAGAACTTGCTGGCACCCGGCATTCGGGCAAGGGGTGCGTATGGGTGCGTATGAGGACAAGTAAAATGCGTCATCGAATTTCGTCATCGGGATGCGGAGCGAGAACCGTGAGACGGCTGCCGGGTGACAGTGTCAGCGATGACGGGGTGGGGGATTGCATTTCACAGTAATGGCACAAGTGTTGAGGGCTGGCAGCCCCCAACACCAATGCACAATTTGTCAGTCATTTGAACTAGCTTCAATAAAATCTTCCCTTTGATGCTGCGATAAATTTTCCGCAGCCCTCTCGTAATCATCAGACGTAAATCATTCATCTCCCATGACCTCATCCAACAACTTCGACGCCATTATTATCGGAGGCGGTCCCTCCGGCTCCTGTTCCGCCGCGATCCTCGCTGAATACGGACATCGCGTGCTGATTCTCGAGCGTGAGAAATTTCCCCGCTTCCACATCGGTGAGTCGCTCATTCCTTTTACCTTCAAACCGTTGGAGCGTCTGGGCATGATTCCGAAGATGAAGCAGTCGCACTTCGTGAAGAAATATAGCGTGGCCTTTGTCCAGCCGGATGGTCGCGCTTCACAGCCGTTCTATTTTCATACTCGATATGATCGCGAGACCGTCGCTCAAACTTGGCAGGTGCTGCGTTCGGAGTTCGATCAGATGCTGCTCGACAATGCTCGCGAGAAAGGTGCTCATGTCATGGAAGAGGTCACGGTGATGGAACTCATTAAAGAGGATGATCGCGTGGTCGGAGTAAAAGCGCGGGACAAGAGCGGCAAGATCACGGAGTATCGTGCACCGATTACGCTCGACTGCACCGGCAAGGAGGCATTCGCTGCTGTGCGTCACGGCTGGCGTATTCGCGATCCGTATCTGAACAAGGTGGCGGTGTGGACTTATTATAAAGGTTCCAAACGCGAGCCAGGCATTGATGAAGGCGCGACGGTGGTGGCTTATATTCCTGACAAGGGCTGGTTCTGGCACATCCCGCAGCATGACGACATGGTCAGCGTGGGCATCGTTGCCGAAGGGAAATATCTCTCGCGCGGCGGCGTGCGTGATCCGAAGGAAATTTTCCAGCGCGAAGTGGAGGAGAATCAGTGGATCAAAGACCATCTCTCCGAAGGCGAATCCAACGGCAACTATTATGTGACCAGCGAGTATTCGCATCACTCGCGTTACTGCGCCGCGCCGGGGCTGTTGCTCGTGGGCGATGCCTTTGCGTTCCTCGATCCTGTATTCAGCAGCGGCGTCATGCTCGCACTCAAGAGCGGCATGATGGCCGGTGAAGAAATTCACAAGGGCCTGCTCTCTGGCGATCTCTCACCCGGACATTTCGCCACATACGGAGCGAGTATTCGTGAAGGCGTGGAGAATATGCGCAAGCTGGTCTATGCGTTTTACAATCCCGACTTCTCCTTCCGCGAAGTCATAAAAAAATATCCCGAGGCTGGCGGACTCATCACAGATTGTTTATCCGGTGATTTGAACAAGGATTACTCGCAGCTCTGGAGTTGGATTCGCGAGTTCGTTCCCTTGCCCGACGATCTGCCTTATGGCGAGCCGCTGGAGGAGTCGCTGGCGGTGGCGGCGTGAAGTGATGGAGTTTTAATCTTGAGGCAAATTCAGCCACCGCTTCAACGCAATCTCGACTTTTTCCAGAGTTGCTGGGTCGCAAATCGCAATTCGGCGCATCAACTGGACATCCGGCACCGTGGCAACTGATTGCACATCGAAAGCACCTGGAAGAAACTTTGGTGCGGTGTGAGTGATTTCGTATTCTGTTCCGCGCAAGCTGGTGGTGCGAATGACATAGCTGATGAGAGCGCGTTCTTGATCTTTGTAGGGAACGCTTAATATGAGCACGGGCCGAATTTTCTGGATCATGCCCAGATCAATCAGCCAGATTTCGCCTCGCTGGGCTGTTAGTCTTCCCATTGCTGTCCTGCTCCTTCTTCGGCGTCGTAAAGTGAGAGCACACTGGCCGATGCGGCGAGGGCTGCGCGTTGCTCATCAAGCCATTCTCCCAGCTCCATTACCAAGGGCGTGGGCAGTTGCTCAATAGCGCGTTCAATTTCCAGCACGGTGCTCATGTGCTAACAATAATCTTCGCTCAGGATTTGTCATCCGTTTATCCTGTCACTCGACGCCGACGAGTTCCTTCGAGGCCGCAATCTTGGCGGCTCGCTCGGCGAGTTCGATGTGGAATTGCTCCGGCGTGGGAGCGGCGCCGTTGACACGGGTGCGGCCCCAGAAGTCGGTGAAGCGTTCGTCGGGCTGGCGGTTCTTGGCGAAGTCTTCGAGCAGCGGGCGCACTTCCTTCGGGATGTCGGCGAGGAGGACGACTTTTTTCTCCAGACCGGCAAGCCGGTCTCCGCGAATGCTGCCGCCGATGAACATGGCGTATTTGCCGGGGGCGCGACCGACGAAGCCGATGTCGGCATTGTAAGGACGGGCGCAGCCGTTGGGGCAACCGGTCATGCGGATGAGGATGGGTTCGCTTTCGAGTTTGAGTTCGCGCAGGATTTCATCAATACCATCAAGCACACCGCTGAAGACGCGCTCGCTTTCTGAAAGGGAGAGTCCGCAAGTGGGGAGGGCGACGCAAGCGTGGGCGACGCGACGCGTGGCGGTCATGCCATCGGCGTGCGGCACCTGATGTTTCGCGAGGATGGCATCGACTTGGGCGCGTTGATCGGGCGCGACATCGGCGATGATGAGGTTTGTATTTGGCGTGATGACGAAGGGCAGCTTGAGCGACTGCGCGATCTCGCGGAAGGCGCTGCGATACTTCGGACCAGCGGTGTCTTTGATGCGGCCTTGCGCGACGTGGACGGCGCAGAATGAATTGCCGTCGCCTTGCTCATGCCAGCCGAGGTTGTCCTCGACGGTGGTGAATTTAATATCTTTCACAGGCGCGATCTCGACGCCGAGGACGCGGCTCTGCACTTCGGCGCGGAACCATTCGATGCCTTTGCTCTCGACGAGATATTTCAAGCGCGCCTGCTTGCGGTCTTCGCGATTGCCGAAGTCGCGCTGGGTGGTGACGATGGCGAGGGTCACATCCACAATGTTCGCGCGCTTCACATAACCAAGCGGACGCGCAAGGAAGGGGCGCGTGGCGAGCTGGCCGTGGCTCATGCCGAAGCCGCCGCCGACGAAGATGGAATAGCCTTCGACTGCGCCGTTCACGACATGCGGAACAAAGCCCACGTCTTGGGAGAAAATGTCCACGTCATTGAGTGGGGCGATGGCCACGCCCATTTTGAATTTGCGCGGGAGCCAGACTTTTCCGTAGATGGGATCTTCTGCGCCTTCGGGAAGGGTGCACTCGTTGAGCAGCTCAAGTTTTTCTCCATCGAGCCAAATTTCCGAGTAGCCGGAGGAGCGCCAGAGGGTGCGACGGCTGATTTCTTCCGCGAGTTCTTGGGCGTCGGCATGGACAAAATCTTTGATGGGGGAGGCTGGTCCCATGATGTTGCGCACGACATCGCCGCAAGCGCCGATGGTGGTGAGGCCGGAGCGGTTGACGCTGGCGATGACGTTCTTGAGGTTGCCCTTGAGCACGCCGTGTAGCTGGATGCCCTGACGGGTGGTGAGGCGGACGTCGCCGTTGCATTTTTCGCTGAGGTCATCGTGAATCAGCCACTGTTCTGCAGTGCAGCGTCCGCCGGGCATCTTGCTGCGCACCATGAAGCTCCAGGCCTTTTCCTTTTTTTCCTTAGCCAGTTGAACGCGCAGGTCGCGGTCGTCTTGCTGATAGGTGCCGTGGAATTTGAGCAGGTAGTTTTCCGTATCTTCGAAATGAGTGACGGCGGGGTCGGCAAGGCGCTCAGCGATGCTGCCGCGCAGGCCGTTGGAGACGATTTTAATTTCTTCTGGAGAACCTTTGCTCATTAGATGTAAATGTTTAAGTGAGAGCGCAGATTACGCATGAAAGCGTGAGGCGCAAGATGAATATGAATAAATTCCGATAGGGAAAGTAGGGAATTGGCTGAAATGCCGAATGACGAATGTGAGGCTGGCAATGACCTTCTATTTTTCCGGCTTTCCGCCCTACTTCTGCCCGTCCGCGATGATGAGCCGCATCGGAATCATGTGCGAGAACTGGAATCCGTTTTTCTGGAAGAAGTGCTGGCTTTCGGCGCTGATCTTGTCCGTGAGCAGGGTGATGCGCTTGAACTGTTTTTCTTTGGCGAACTCGATGGCGTGATGAAGCAAGCGGGAGCCGTAGCCTTGGGCGCGGTGCATGGGGTGGACGATCACGTCTTCCATGAGAATAACGAAGCCGCCCTCGGCGGTGCTGATGGTGAATAGAAGGTTCACCATGCCGATGATCGAATGATCGTTGCGCAGCACAAAGATGCGCCCTCGGCTGGGTTGTTCGAGAATGAGTTTGAGGCCGTGTTCCTGTTTGACGCGATCAGGCACGAAGTCCTGCTCTTGATTGAGAAGCGACATCACCAACTCGGTGAGTTGTGGCAGGTCTTCGAGAATGGCTGGCTCGATTCGGATGTCTGAGGACAGGGCAGGGGAGGGCATTTGTAATTACGATACTCCGCCATGAGCCGCGCCCAAGCGATTTTTCTGTGTCACATTCTGCCTTGACTTGCGGTTTGACAAATGTGCATGGCCCGGTAATTTCGCCACCCCTTTGCAGCCCGGCAGCCTGATGGCTCAATGTCTGCGCTGGAAAATCTCATCTCCAAGACTTATGCCTAAACGCACCTACCAGCCCTCCAAGCGCACCCGCAAACAGCAGTTCGGGTTCCGCACCCGCATGAAGACCGTGAACGGTCGCGCCATCCTCAGCCGCCGCCGCAAAGCGGGCCGTAAGCGCCTAGTCCCCAAAGGCGTGGAAGTCCACTTCAAGCGCCACACGCACCAGCACACACTTCCCGGCACCAAGCCCGGAAGCAACGCTGCGAAGCCCAAGTATTGACCTTCCGTGCGCCTGCCCTCTTCACGCCGACTGAGCCGCCACAGCGAGTTCGCCCGCGTGAAGGCCAATGGCACCAGTCACGCCGGGCGCTTCGTGGTGGTCAATGCTCTCCGCACCGGGACTGACGAACCTTGGCGCTGTGCTTTCATCACCTCAAAAAAAACCGGTGGTGCTGTGCAGCGCAACAAAGTCCGCCGCCGCCTTCGTGAAATCATCCGCGCCCACGGCCTGCAAATTCCCGACGGTCACTGGATCGTGACCATCGCCCGCTGGCGGGCCGCAGCAGCGAGTTTTGATGAGCTGAGCAACGACTGGACACGGAGCGCGAAACGCGTTGGCATTCTTCCTCAAACAACCGCGCAATGACTTCCCATGAGACTGCTCCTCTGCCTCGCCATTCGCGGCTACCAGCGTTTTCTGTCGCCGGTCATTCATTACTTCGGCGGCCCCGGCTGCGGTTGTCGTTACACGCCGACCTGCTCGGAATATTTTCTTCAGGCCGTGCAAAAACACGATTCGCTGAGGGGAAGCTGGCTGGGCTTCAAGCGCATATTCCGCTGCCATCCCTGGGGCGGAAGCGGATACGATCCCGTGCCGCAAACACACAATCAAAAACCTTGAAATCAATTTAGCATGGACCGCAAAGCATGGATCGTAGTGACCTTCTGCCTCATTGGCATGGGACTCAATGGCTGGTGGATGATGACCCATCAACCCCCGCCAAAACCACCTGAGGCAATAGCAACTGCTCCTGCAAAAACACTCGCTGATTCCGGCGCCCAGCCCGGCGCCACGATTCCGCCCAAGGTCGATCCCACGGTGTCAGCGCCAGAAGCCGTCGGCGTGCTGGAGCAGAAAGTCGAACTCAACAACGGCCTTGTCGCCTACACTTTCACCACGAAGGGTGGCGGAGTTTTGACGGCGAAGCTGGCCGATACGAAGGATCGCATCGTCCTCAACGCGCGTGGCAAGGCTGTAGTCGGCGCGATCAGCGGCGCGGCAAAAGCCTGGGACGACCTTAATTACAAGATTGTTGAGCAGGACAACAAGCGCATCGTGTTCGAAGCCGAGACCTCGGAGCATCTCGTCTATCGCAAGGAATACAGCCTCACGGAAGGCAACGGCAGTGATCCGCATCTGCTCGATTACAAGCTCACCATCACCAACAAAAGCGAGGCCAAGATCACCAAGGACAGCCTTTATATTTACACGGGCGCGGCGATGGAGCTCCGGCCCGATGAGATTGTTAAGCCTGGATTTTGCTGGAACGACGCCGGTGACGAAGCCTATAAAGATACCAATTTCTTCGGTTCGGGAATGTTCAGTGGTGAAGTCACCGAGCTGCGCAAGGAATTCCAGCGCGTGCGCTGGGTCGGCGTCATGAGCCGTTTTTACACCACGATCATCAGCACGAAAGAAGATCAGCCGGGCAAGATTTGGGCCATGCCATTCCCCGTGGATCACAGCAACGACGACTTCAAAAACGACCCCAAGGCAGCTAAGGACATGGCCATTCACGGTGGCGTTAGCCTTCCTGCAGTGGATTTGGATGCCAACGCCTCGAAGTCCTTCGACCTCCGCATTTACATGGGGCCAAAAGTTTATCAGGCGCTTTCCGGCATTGATGATGTCGATCCAGACCGCCAGCAACGCTATGTTATGTTCTATGGCTGGTTCACCTTCGTCAGCAAGCGCCTCGTCTGGCTGATGCGCGTGTTCCATGACTGGTTCGGCAACTGGGGCACGGCCATCATACTCCTCACGCTCACCGTCCGCACCATCCTTTGGCCCGTTCAGGCCCGCGCGAATTCCACGATGAAGCGAATGGGCTTGCTCTCACCGAAGCTCAAAGAGCTTCAGGCCAAATACAAAGACGAGCCGCAGAAGCAGCAGACAGAGATGATGAAGCTCTACCGCGAGTATGGCGTGAACCCGCTCGGCGGTTGTCTGCCCATGTTCGTGCAGATTCCCGTGTTCTTCGGCTTCTATCGCGTGCTGCAATACGCCGCCGAACTCCGCGGCCAGTCCTTCCTCTGGGTGCCTGACCTTTCCCTGCCTGACACCATCACTCACATCGCTGGTTATCCGCTCAACCCGCTGCCGCTGGTCATGGTGCTCACGAACTTCCTTCAGATGAAGTTCACGCCTCAGCCACAGTCTATGGACAAGACGCAGCAGCGCCTCATGACGTTCATGCCGCTCATCTTCTTGTTCATCTGCTACAACTTCGCCTCTGCCCTGGCGCTCTATTGGACCACGCAGAACATCTTCAGCATCTTCCAAGCCCAAGTTCAGCGTCGTTTCCAGAAAGACCCTGTGCTGGCGAAAGTTGCGCCGGCACGTCCCGGGCCATCATCATCGGGACCGGATTCAAAGAAAAAAGACAAGCCCGGCCCGCCACGACTCGGCGGCGGCGGCACCAAGTCCACCCGCAACGACTGATATGACCTCCCTCGACAGCGCCCGACAGATTCTCGACACCATGCTGGGTTATCTCGGCTTCGTCGTGCAGATTGAAGAAGACGACGGCGACGGTCACGGCCCCACCTTGCAAATGCTCACCGAGCAACCAGACGACCTCATTGGCCGTCGCGGCGAAGTGCTGGAGGACATCCAATATCTCGTCAACCGCATCCTCCAGCGCCGCGACCCCGCCGCCCCGCGCATCCGCGTGGACTGCGAATACTTCCGCACCATGCGCGAGGACAAAATGCTCGACGACGCCCGCGAACAGGCCGAGCGCGTCCGCGCCACCGGGCACGCCATCGCCCTCAATCCCATGAACAGCTATTATCGGCGGCTCGTCCATAATCTCTTCGTGAACGACCCCGACATCGCCAGCGTCAGCGCCAAGAGCGATGACCGCTTCAAGCGCATCACCCTCATGAAGCGTCGCCCTGCCGACAAGGCGTGAGCTTCCGCTTGCGTTCCCGTTGCTCCAGTATAGTCTACGCGCCCTTCGTCACCAGCCCCTCACTTGCAGCCCATGAAATCAGAACTCGTCGATAAAGCAGCCACCGTCATCACTGACATCCCTCTCCTCATCAACATGGTGTCCAAGCGTGTCCGCCAGCTCAATCAGGGCCGCCCCGCGCTGGTCGAAAGAAAACCCGGCATGAGAGAAGCCGACATCGCCCTCACCGAAATCATCGAAGGCAAAATCAGGATCGAGCGCACCGTCGTCGTCGAAGGCGCTGTGCTTTAAGCCGTGCGGTCAGAGCAGGTTTTCCGGCTCCTCAACTTCATTCAATCGAGCCGCGCCATCAGGCGCCCCAGTGAGCCATGGCGCAGCCCCTCAAGAGCGACATCGCCACTAATCGCAAAGCCCAGCGCGATTATCACATCCTCGACAAATACGAGGCCGGCATCGAGCTGAAAGGCACCGAGGTCAAATCCATCCGCGCCGGACACATCAACATCAACGACGCTTTCGCGCGCATTGATCGCGGCCAGGTCTTCCTCTGGAACTGCCACATCCAGCCCTACGATAAAGCCAGCCACGAGCAGCACGAGCCCATGCGCTCCCGCCGTCTCCTGCTGCACAAGAACGAAATCTTCAAGCTCTACGCCTCCAGCCAGCAGAAGCATCTCGCCATCGTCCCCCTCCGTGTCTATTGGAAAAGCCGCCGCGTGAAAATCGAACTCGCCGTCGGCAAAGGAAAAACCAAAGGCGACCAACGTCAGGACTTGAAAAAGAAAGTCGAGAACCGCGAAGCCCAGCGCGAAATGGCCCGCTTCAACGAACGCGGACGCAGCAAGTAGAAGCGACGCCCCCGTCGCACGCCTCCGGTGCCCGCTGCGCCATTGCTGCCGGGAGTGAGGCACGGCACAACGTTGGCACCGTTTTCTGCCGCTGATCTAACCCGCATTTCTCACACCACTTCGCATAGCAGTTCACAGGCCGTTTTCTCCGTGGTAATTTGCCGCTCTGCGGCAGAGGAACAAATCGCTTTACCCGCGATGCACAGATAGAAATGCGGGCTAAATCCACCCGCGCAGCGGCAAGAATCGCAGCTTCGTAATTTGCTGCTTTCGCAGAGGTAACATCGGTCGGCGGTAAAAAACGCGCCGCTCCTTGAACTGAAGCGAGACGCATTGGCGTCTTCCCGTTCGTGTCTGGGAATCCTTTCTTCGCATTTCCCCATGTGGCGCGGGGAGGGCGTTCTGCCGTTGGAGATTGATCTCTCTCAATATCTCGGCTCTATAGAGGATCAGATCCTTTTTGACGAAGGAATGACGGCACTTTTGCCGTCAGGTGGCTTCTCCGCTTGTGACGACAAAAGTGTCGTCACTCCGCGTTAAATGAGCTGGATGGTGCATCACCACCTGATTGGAGATTACCCGCCCCGGCACTTCATCTGTCTTCATTGCTCTCCTCGATCAATTGAATGGGCTTTCTATGGGTGGCGGTGGGTGCTGACTCTGGGGCTGCTTTGATATGTTCCTGCGCTGGTTCGACTTCACTGATCCCCGATGCTGCGCTATGGAGGAATTTGATTTCATCATCACCGAGTGCGCGGCGGTAGATGCGCAGTTCATCCAGCGCACCGTGGAAATGGAAGGACCCCATCCAGGCTCCAACGGTCATGGGCACTCCTGCACCAGGAGTTCTGCCAGTGCCGCGTATTTCAATCGAGAGATGGCCATTGATGAACTCCCGCACATGCTTGCCGTCGTATGTGATGACGAGATGATTCCATTCATCTTTGCGGAAGGCAACGCGCCGATCCCAGCCGGGTTCATCACGCAGTCCGCCTTGCTGATCATCCGCCCAGAACTCCGAGTAGTGGGTGCCTACATTCCAGCCGGAGGCATTGTTTCCGCCTGACCAGCGGGCAGCGGCCACAAGTTTGAAATTGGTCATCGGTTCCGCAGTTTTGAACCACAGGGAGATGGTGAATTGCGCGGCGTCGTTCAATGGGTTGGACTGAGCTTGTAAATAGGAGCCGTCGAGCAGCACGGCTTTGCCGAACACGCCCTCGGTTTGGGTGACGGCCTTGCCTACGACACTCAAATCCAGACCGTGGCCGGACTTGTCCTTGTAGCTGCCATTTTCGGGAACGGCCTCGGAGAAGTCATAATAAGCGGCCAGTTCCTGATTCAGCCGGAGGACGGGCGATTCCGATGATTCACCGGCCAGTAGTGCGGAGGTGGTCAACAACCCTGAAATGATGAGGGGGATAGATGAAGTTTTCATAATGTGGGATTTAATCATGAAGCATCACGCGGAGTCGATAGATTTATTGTAAGAAAATTGTCAGAGTCGCAAACTGGTCGGGATAGTGAGAATGCTTTTTTAATCGCATCTTGAGCAATCCCCGCCATGATGCGCGCCATGCCATTCGCTGCCGACATCATTGTCATCATTGCCTACTTCGCCATCATCATGGGCATTGGATTGTCCCAGCGGAGCAAGAGCGGAAGCGTGGAGGGCTTCACACTTGGCGACCGGCAGACGCCGTGGTGGGCGGTGCTGGCGTCGATCATCGCGGCGGAGATCAGTGCAGCGACGTTTCTCGGTGCACCGGGGGAGGGGTTCGAGAATCGTAACTGGACTTATGTGCAATTGGCCATCGGCACGATCTTGGCGCGCATTTTTGTCAGCGTGGTTTTCATCCCCGTTTACTACAAGCACGGGGTGATCTCGATCTACGAGTTTCTTCAGACGCGCTTCGGGCCGGTGACGCGGAAGGCTTCATCCATCACGTTCATGGTGACGCGCGTGCTGGCGATGGGCACACGGCTCTATGTTTCGGCTATCATTGTGGTGCTGGCCTTTGAGATGTTTCATGGACGCCCAGTGGAGCCGATGGAAAAGTTCTGGCTCTTCACGGTCGCGTTGGTGGTGGTGTCGTTGCTGACAGCGGTTTACACATCGATCGGCGGGATGCGCGCGGTGATCTGGACGGATTTCATTCAGGTCGGCGTGCTGGTTACGGCGGTGGGTTTTGCCATCGTGTTTCTGCTGAGCAAACTTGACGGCGGCTGGAACGCCATCGGGGAACATATTGCATCGCCCGTGTTTTTTGATTGGGGAAACAATGGGGGGCGTTGGCCTGACTTCACTTACATCTTGACCCATGAATTCACGATGTGGGCGGCGTTTATTGCCTCCACTTTCGTTACAATGGCGACGCACGGCATTGATCAGGACACGGTGCAGCGAATGCTCACGGCGAAGAATCGGCGGCAGAGTGCTTTCGCCACGATTATGTCGGGCTTAGTTGATGTGCCGATTGTCAGCGCGTTCGTGTTCATTGGTCTGTTGCTGTCGCTCTATTATCAGCAACATCCTGACGCAGGATTGCCGCACGAGTCGCGGGAAGCTTTTCCGTATTTCATTCTTCATGTAATGCCGGCTGGTCTTCGCGGGCTGGTCACGGCCGGCATTCTGGCGACGGCGATGGGATCATTGAGCACGGCGCTCAATGCGCTCTCGACGAGTTTCGCACGAGATTTCATTCTGCCGAAAATGGGGCAGGATGCGGATGTTGCGGCGAAGATGCGTGTGCTGCGCTGGAGCACGGTGATGTTTGCCGTGGGGATCATCGCAGTGGGCGTGACGACGGCATGGTATGTGACGTGGCATCCGGAGACGCGGATCATTCCGCTGGTTCTGGGCATCTTGGGCTACACATTTGGGTCGGTGCTGGGCATTTTCTTGGTGGCCATGTTCACAAAAACGCGCGGCAATGACTTCGGTAATGTGCTGGCGATGCTCTGTGGTTTCGTGGCCGTGATGATCTTCAGCGTAAAAGAAGTGCAAGAGCTGTTTGGAGTCGTAAAGCCCTTCATCATTGCATTCCCGTGGCGGATCACGCTGGGCACGTTCGTGACGGTGGCGGTGGCGCTTTGTTTCAAGACAGAAGACCTGAA
Organism: Verrucomicrobiota bacterium; assembly: GCA_043757085.1. Taxonomy (GTDB): domain Bacteria; phylum Verrucomicrobiota; class Verrucomicrobiia; order Verrucomicrobiales; family Verrucomicrobiaceae; genus VFKE01. Next base: position 10,570 of record JAYVQB010000219.1, on the reverse strand, counting down.
GACAGAAGACGAAAGATAGGTGCTTGATTGAGACTCGCATTTAGGAGTGGCAAAAGTGTTGGGGGCTGCCAGCCCTCAGGAGAATGAGGGCTGGCAGCCCCCAACACCCATGCACTTGCGCAAGCTTCAAAAATTCTGGTCTTGTTTCTTTTGTCTTTTCGTCTTTTGTCTTGCCGTGAAATTTGAAGATCTCAGAGGCATCCTGCAATACGTCCCGCAATTCCGGGAGCGCATCTTCGTCATCGCACTCGACGGCGCGGTGATGCGACTGCCGAACTTCACCAGTCTGTTGCAAGACATTGCCGTTTTGCAATCGCTCAACATTCAGGTCGTGCTCGTCTTCGGCGCGCGTCAGCAGGTGAGAGAACTCGCCGCAGCGCGCAAAGTAAAACTCAGTAGCGACGACGGTATGGGCCTGACCGATGCCGCGACGTTGGAAGTCAGTGCCGATGCGATCTCGCGACTGACAAGCGAACTGGTCGGCGATCTCTCCGCGCTGGAGCTTCGCGTGGCCGTGCCCAATGCGCTCGCGGTTCATCCCTCGGGCGTGATTGATGGCGTGGACTTGGAGCACACGGGGCGCATCGAGCGAGTGGATGATCGCGCGCTGCTCACGCTTTTGAAGGACGGGATTATTCCTGTGCTCCCGCCCTTGGGTTATGATGGCAAGGGCGCGACCTTGCGCGTGAACTCGGATGAAGTGGCCGTGGATGTGGCGATTGAACTCGAAGCCGCGAAAGTGATTTTTGTGGCGGAACGCGGGTTATTTGACGCGCAGGAGAATCGCATTGCGCAACTCAGCGTGGCAGATGCGCGGGAAATATTGAAGCGCAAGGACGGCAACATGGACGTGAGCCTGCTCTCGAAGCTGCGCCACGGGGCGATGGCTTGTGCCGAAGGCGTGCCGCGCGTGCATATCGTGGACGGGAATCAGGACGAGGTTTTGTTGGCCGAGGTCTTCAGCAATGAAGGCGTGGGCACCATGATCCACGCCGACGACTACCAGCAGATTCGCAAGGCACGCAGTTCGGACATTCCCGCGCTGCTCACCATGATGCGTCAGGGTGTGGAGGACGCCGCACTGGCTCCGCGCACGAAGGATCAGATGCAAAAGAAGATCGCGGATTTCTATGTGCTGGAACTCGATGGCTACGCTGTGGGCACCGTCGCGGTTCACGCGTATGATTTGTCGGACACATTGAAGGCTGCGGAGCTGGCGTGCCTTTTCGTGAGACGTTCCCACAAGAACAAGGGACATGGCCGCAAGCTGGTGGCCTACGCCGAGGAGATTGCGAAGCAGCGCGGCTGCGAACAGATTTTTCTGCTGAGCACGCAGGCGTTCCGCTTCTTTGAGGAAAAGATGGGCTATGCCGAGATGTCTCCCGAATCGTTGCCCGCCTCGCGTCGCGATGCGTATGAAAAGAGCGGGCGCAACTCGCGGGTGCTGGTGAAGAAGCTTTGAAGTGGCGTTAAGCGCAAGGGGCAGCCTGCTCTTACTTTATGAGATGGGCACAAGCTCGCAATTCTGTGGTTCAGCTTGCGAGTGCATAATTCTCGTTTTAAAAGCACCATGACAAATTAAAAAATTTAGTTGCTCGTTTGTTCCCCTGAATGCTTACTTCCCACATGGTTTCGATGTCGGACATCAAGCGCTATTGCGATGAGATTGCTGCTGCTTTCAAGCCGAAAAGCATCATCTTGTCTGGTTCGCATGCGAATGGGCAGCCTCATGAGGATTCGGATGTTGATGTGCTGGTGGTGATGCCAAAATCCCGGCGGATGGGGCGGCATGCAGCGGCGAAAATTCGCATGAAGGTGCGCGCGGATTTTTCGGTGGACATGCTAGTCCGAGACGAGCGTGATGTTTCCCGCAGGGTGAAAGACAAGGATTTGTTCATGTTGGACGTGACGGAAAAGGGAAGGGTCATGTATGAAGCCGTCCACGCGTGAATGGCTCAAGAAGAACGCGACGGCGGTGCGCCATGAGGCGTGATTGTCGCTTGAACTGAAGGCGTGAGAGCCGTGTGGAAATCACACGAATGCACAATTCACTTGCAGTCCCCATCGTTCCCAGCTTAGTCCGCGCCTCATTGCACGATGCTTATGGGAACCAATACTGACAGCAAAAAAACCGCCCTTGTTACCGGAGCCGCCGGTTTTCTTGGATCACATTTGAGCGACCGGCTGCTGGCGGAGGGCTTCAAGGTCATCGGCATGGACAACCTGATTACGGGGAACCTGCGCAACATCGCTCACCTTTCTAGCAATCCAGATTTCGAGTTCATCAAACATGACGTGACGAAGTTCATCTCGATTCCGGGGCCGGTGAATTTGATCTTCCACTTCGCGTCGCCAGCGTCGCCGATTGATTATTTGCAGATACCGATCCAGACGCTCAAGGTCAGTTCGCTGGGCACGCACAACGCGCTGGGTCTGGCCAAGGAAAAGGGCGCGACCTTTCTCATCGCGTCCACAAGCGAGTGCTACGGCGATCCGCTGGAGCATCCGCAGAAGGAGACGTATTGGGGCAACGTGAATCCCATCGGCCCGCGCGGTTGCTATGACGAGGCCAAGCGTTTCGCCGAGGCGATGACGATGGCGTATCACCGCTTTCACAAGGTGGACACGAAGATTGTCCGTATTTTCAACACCTACGGCCCGCGCATGAGGCTGGAAGACGGGCGTGTGGTGCCTGCATTCATCGGACAGGCGCTGCAAGGCAAGCCGCTCACGGTGTTCGGCGATGGATCGCAGACGCGGAGTTTTTGTTATGTGAGCGATCTGATTGATGGCATTTTCCGACTATCGCAGAGCGATTATCATGAGCCTTGCAACATCGGCAATCCAGCAGAGATGACGGTGATGGAGTTCGCGCAAAAAATTCTCACCATCCTCGGCAGCAACGTTCCGATTGAGTGCAAACCGCTGCCGACGGATGATCCCAAGCAGCGTCGCCCGGATATTTCGCTCGCTAAAAAACTTCTGGGCTGGGAGCCGAAAGTTGCGTTTGACGAAGGTATTCCCAAAACTATTTCATATTTTAAGGACTTTCTTGCATTACACGCTTGAAGTTTGGAGGGAAAAACTGTTAAAACTACTGTCTGTGAATTATTTTGTCTGATATAATTCTCCAGAAAAACAGCGGGCGGGCACACAATCCTTACATATTTCATCATGAAAACTACACATTTCATCATCACCCTGACAGCGTTCTTTGTCGCGTCCTCGGCGTTCAGCCAGGCCGCCCAGCAGGCCGTGAAAGTGGTGGTTAAAGAGGTAAAGATTGAATCGATCCCGACACCGCAACTTCAGGCGGGCAATCTGCCCGCCAAATCATGGATTCCAAAAAAATGGATGCAGATTGACGTCCATTTCAAAGTGGCAAAGGAAAAGAGCACTGATCCGAATCCCTATGTGGACGCGCTGGAGTTCAAATATTACATCTTACTGAACGCCAGCGATCCGGTTTCCAAGAAGCCCATCCTGCTCACATCCATCATCAACTATGCGAACATCTCGACCAAAGAAATCATGTCTCATGCCTTGGCCTTCGTTCCGCCTGCCGCCATCAATCGGTTACTGGGCAAGACGGAATTCACCGCATCTGACGTGAGGGGGGTTGGCATTGAGGTCAACTATGCCGGGCAGCTTGTTGGCCCATATGCCCAGCCTGCAGGCAAATGGTGGGAGGATTTGTCAAAATTCAGCGTCATTGACGGTAATTTACTCCCCAAACACAAGACTCCCTATGCGCCATTCTGGGGTGATTACGACGTAGAGGCGAAAGCCCAGTAATTTGTAATTTCCTTCGCTCAATAACGAATTTTTCGGTAACGAACAATATCTCTCATGGCTGATTCCGGCACTTTTGCAGTTCTCAATCTCGGGTCACAGCGTGTTAGCGGTGCTGTCTTCGGTAAAACACGCTCGGGAGGGCTCGTTCTTAAGCAGGTCGAGTTTGCCGAGATGTTCGGTGACCCCAGTGTGGACGCCACGCGTCTGCCGCAGATGCGGGTAGCCTTGCTGGAGCTGACCGAGAAGCTTCGTTTGAAGGGCAAGCCTGTGTGGTATTCCATCGCCGGCCACGTGGTGTTCACGCGCTTCGTGAAGCTACCGCCCTTTCAGGATGACAAGGCGGACCAGATCGTCGAGTTCGAGGCTCGCCAGAACGTTCCGTTCCCCATCAATGAAGTCATTTGGGATTATGAATTTATCGGCGAGAACGCGGCGACGGATCGCGAGGTCGCCTTGGTCGCCATCAAGGCTGACGCCTTGAATGACATCAATGACCAGATCGAGGACTACGGCATCAAGGTGGCTGGGGTTGATCTTGCTCCACTGGCAGCGTTCAACGCGTTCCGCTATTCTTATCCGGACGTGGCCGAACCGACCCTGCTGATCGACCTTGGCTCCAAGTCCACGAACCTGATTTTCATCGAGGGTGACCGCGTGTTCACCCGCAACATTCTCGTGGGCGGATGCACCATTACGGGAAACATTGCCAAGGAGTTGGCCGTCAATTTTGGCGAAGCCGAGGAAATGAAGCGCACCAAGGGCTACGTCGCCCCCGGCGGAGCTTATGAGGCAAATGAGGATGAGACCGTGGACGCGATCTCTAAGATCATGCGCAACACCCTGAGCCGTCTGCACGGCGAGATTGTGCGCACGATCAACTATTATCGCAGCCAGCAGGGCGGCAGTCCTCCCCGTCGCATTTTCCTGTGTGGTGGCGGTGCGCAGACCGCGATGATTACGGACTTTTTCACGGAAAAGTTCAATCTGCCGGTTGAGGTGTTCAATCCCTTGCGCGGTGTGGCATTGGATTCACGCCTGGATTCCAATTCGGTGGACAGCAACGCGCCCAGCATGGCTGAGCTTGTTGGTCTGGCCCTGCGTCATGCTGGTTCCGCGCCGGTTGAGGTGGAACTGGTCCCGGACTCGGTCGCCCATTCGCGGGACTCGGCGCGCCGCGCACCCTTCCTGGTCATGGCTGCGGCGTGCCTCTTTGCTGCCTTGGCTCTGGGTGGCTATTATTACTATCATGCGGCTGAGCTGGTGAGGGCTAAGCTTTCGACCTTGAGCCGTGACTCGACCGAGATGAAAAAGCAGGACGCCGCTCTTAAGAAGCTTGATCAGGAACTGACGATGCTTAAAGCCCAGAGTGTGCAGTTGGAAGATGCCGTGAAAAGCCGTGGTTACTGGGATCACCTTCTGGCACTACTCAACAACAAATACGTGAACGACTACGTCTGGCTGACTCAGATGGAAGTCATTAAAGACGGAAGCTCGATCACACCGCCGCTTTCGTCCGGTGCCGCTCTGAAGCCCTCGACGGCTTCGCCCGCCGCCGCCAAAGCCAAGGCCGAGTCTTATTATGAGCTGCGCTTGCAGGGACTGTATCGCAAAAACGACCAGCAGCAGCAGGTGGTTTACAAATATTACGATGACCTCAAGGCGTCATCTGAGTTCTTCGCGTCACCACCGCCGGAACAAAAACCCTCAGTGGAAACTGACATTGAGGATGCCCGCTACGCATCCAAATTCAATTTCCGTCTTCCGCTGGTTAAAGACAGCATGAAATTTGAGAAGTAATGAACTGGATACAACAAAACAAATCGCTAGCCGGCATTCTCGGCTTCATGATCGCGGGAGCCATCGGGATTGGCGCGTGGTTTTATCTTTCATACTCCGACTATTCAGCGGCGATGGAGGAGTTTTCATCCTCGTCCGGCACGGTTTCCGGCTTGCAATCAGCCAAGGTTTTCCCCAATGAAGTGAACGTGAAGATGGTGAGTAAACTCATCGGCGATTATCGCGAGAAATTCACCAATCTGCGCAAGGTTTTACTTTCGCCCACTCTCCAGCAGGTCGTCAAGCCGATGACCGAGACTGAGTTTCAGGCCAAGGTCAAGGAACGCGCAGTCGCCGTGAAAAAGAGGGCAGAAGCCGTCAGCATGAAGCTGCCCTCAAGTGATTTTGCGCTTGGATTCGAAGGCTATGCCAGCGACCTACCCCCCAATGCTGCGGTCGCCGCAGAACTGAATGTGCATCTCGATGTGATGGAAAAGCTCATCAGCGTATTTATTGAAAAGGGAGTGTCCTCGCTCGACAGCATCAAGCGCACCACATTGTCGGGAGAAAAAGGTGTTGGAAAAAACGATCTGTCGGCTACGACTGCGGTGCCCGGCATTAAAATCCCGGGTGATGCTTCTGCCGATCAGGTGCTGGATCGCTATACCATCACCTGCACCATCACCTGCGACCAGGAGCCTTTGCGCAACGTCATGAATATGCTGAGCAACCCCGCCACCATGCCGCACTTTCTCGCCGTGCGGCTTATGCGTGTGGAGAATGAGAAACCGGAAGGCACGAGCAAGGAAGAGGTCAAGAATCTGCTGAAAGCCGTTCCTGCTGCATCTGCGGACGCCCCAAAAAAACCGGGCGAACCGGCCAACTCCTCAGATTCTGCGGCCCCTCTACCCCCGGATGCTGTCACTATCATGGGCGGGGAGGAATTGAAGGTTTATCTGGAAATTGACTACATTCGTTTCCGCGATCCGAGTGTTAAAAGTTGAGACTACATTTTTTTGAAATCATGCAAAAAGGCAACAGCAACTACGAGCGCATCATCCTGATCGTCATGGCACTGGCTGCATTGGCGGGCGGAGGATGGTTCATCTACGCCAAAGGGAACTTTCCCCAGAGTCTGGCGCTCAAGTCCATCACACCCAAGTCGTATGATGGTGTCATCCCGGTAAAAAATCTCGAAGAAGCGACCGCGCTGGCGGCGGCCGACAACAAGAGTTGGACTGCCCCTGTGCGCAACAACAAGCCGGTGCCGCTCTTCAAGGCAGTGCTGCTGGTTCTGAAAAGCGACCAGCAAGAGCAGCCGATCGACATGTTCCTCGAACAGCCCCAGATACGGCCGCCTATGACCAATGAGTGGTTGCGCAAAAACAACCTCCCCATGGTCAATGGCGTCGCGGCTTATCTCATTCCGAACATCGGGGATTTGGATGCCGACAACGATGGCTACTCGAACCGCGAAGAATTCGAAAAGGGCACCAACCCCAAGGATGCCGACAGTCATCCGCCTTACACCGACAAGCTCTTCCTAGTGCAACGGGTGGCGCGCAACTACCTTGTGGTTCTCAAATCGTCCAGTCCTCCGTATCAGGTTTCAGTTACCACGCCGGATGGTAGGAAAAAAGGCTGGTTTGTCGATGAAGGGAAACGCTTCGGAATCGGCGACCGTTTCCTTGTCGAAAAATTTGAGAAGAAAATGGTTCCGGACTCCAGGACGGGAGAAAGGGACATGTCAGAATTGTCGATCGTGGATAATTTGACCAAAAAGAAGATTGCCCTTGTGAAGGATGTCGGTGTCGATCTCGCGGAATATGAGGCGAAGCTGGAGTTCAGACTCAAGGGCAACCGGGAGCCAATTGATGTCAAAAAGGGAGATACTTTCCGAATTTCCATCCAAACCGACACCACTTACAAAGTCATTGACATTCAGGAGGACAATGCGGTAATCTCGCCTGTCAATTCAACTGGAAACATAGGAAAAGAAATCATCATTAAAAAAGGCTGAACAACTCCCCTCAGCATTATTGATGTGCAAAGATGAATAATCTCGCGCGCCAATCATGTTGCTGATCCCATTTTCAACCCATCACACATTCCAGCCGGCATCACGGCTCATCAACACTCCCTAATATGACAATCAATCACCGCTTCATCAGACTCAAGACTCACGCGGTTCTTTTTGCCTCATCTCTTGCGCTCGCCAGTTCAACTGCCTTTGCTGGTGTTGGAGTTGGATCGGGCGGTGGCGGAAGCGGCATGAGCACCACTTCGGGTATTGCCGACCGTGAAATTTCACGCCGCTTGCAGCGCGTGCAGGAAGCGCAAAACGCCATCAACAAGGGCGACAAGCTTCTGGCTGACGGTGATCCTGAGGGAGCGCTCAATGAATACAAAAGCGCGATCGACCTTCTGCCAGAGGCCCCGGCAACCCAAGCCTGGCGGGATCTCGCTACGGCAAAATATTGCGATGCGTCGGTTGCCTTGGCCAAACAGCGTGCCAAAAACGGACGCTATGCCGATGCCAAGTCGCTGTTGAACGAATCCCTCTCCCGGAATGCCGACCATTTGGCCTCCAAGACACTCCTCAAGCAACTGGATGATCCAGAGCGCTATGAGCCGGCTCTCACCCCGGAGCACGTCAAAAATGTCGAGGACGTGAACCGCAATCTGAAGATGGGTTCAAGCTTTGAGAATCTCGGTGATCACGATGCGGCCAACAAAAGCTATCAGGATGCCCTGCGCACTGACAAATACAACAGCGCTGCCCGTCGCAACATGGAAAAGGTGGAGCAGGAAAAAGCCAATTATTTTGAAGCAGCCCGTGATCACACGCGAGCCAAGATGATCAACGACGTGAACAAGGCATGGGAAGACCAAGTTCCTCTGAAATTTGAAAATTTTGGGGGACCCGAAGTCGGCACTGGGGTCAATCCTTCCCGCTACTACAGCGAGAAAATGCAGCGCATCATTTTCCCTACGGTCCAGTTTCAAGGAGCCAGCATTGACGAGGCTATCGAGTTCCTCCGCATCAAGAGCAAGGATCTTGACACCGTTGAACGTGATGCAACCAAGCGCGGCGTGAATCTCATTCTTAAATCGGGGCAGGCACCATCCACGGCCCAGATCAGCCTTGATTTGCATGACGTCCCCATGGTGGAGGCCCTTCGCTACATCACGGAACTTGCCGGCATGAAATACAAGATCGAGCCTTATGCTGTTCTCGTGGTTCCAGTTTCGGATACCAATATCGAGCAATACAGCCGCACCTTCAAGGTGCCGCCTGACTTCCTCAGCATGGGCGCTGGTGACGGTGGCGGTGGCGCAGGCGCAGCCGCAGCTCCGATTGATCCATTTGCGCAAAAAGCGGGCGGTGGCGCAGCGGGTGGTGCTCCACCATTGCTTGGCGGCAAGGGCAACGCCCTCGAAATTTTGAAAGCCCAAGGCATTCCGTTCCCCGAAGGATCATCTGCCGTTTTCATTGCGGCCACATCCCAGCTCATCGTCAAAAATACTCAACCCGGCCTCGACGCTGTTGAGAATTTCGTGGAAACACTACTGAAGAAAGTTCCCCAGCAGATTTATATCACCACCAAGTTTGTGGAAATTTCCCAACGCAACACGGACGAGCTTGGCTTTGACTGGTTGCTCGGCCAGTTCAACATTCCGGGCAGTAAAGGAGCCTTCGGCGGCGGTGGGCCAGCCAACGGTGGTAACAGTTTGAACGGACCCCAAGTCGCGGCCAATTACCCCTTCTTGTTGCCCGGAGTAGGTTCCCCGATAGGAAGTTTTCCTGTCACCGCCGCAAATCGCTCAGGCAGTGCAGCAATCACGCCCAATGCCATTGACGGACTGCTCTCGGGCGCGACCCTTTCGACCGCTCCAACTCCTGGAGTGTTTGCTCTTTCGGGGGTGTTTACCGACCCGCAGTTCCAGCTTGTCATTCGTGCCCTCAGCCAGAAAAAGGGTGTGGATCTCATGACCGCTCCCAGTGTGACCACACGCTCCGGTCAACGTGCCAACATTGAAGTCGTCCGTGAATTTATTTATCCAACCGAATTCAATCCGCCACAAATCCCGACCAATGTCGGTGGCGGTGGCGGTGGCGGTGGCCTTGGAACCACTACCATTACCAATATCCCTGTCACTCCCACCACCCCGACTGCATTTACGATGCGTCCAGTGGGTGTGCGGATGGAAGTGGATCCTGTGATTGGACCCGACGGATTCACGATTGATCTCAATCTGGCACCCGAGGTCACGGAATTTGAAGGGTTCATCAATTACGGTAGCCCGATTCAAATTCCAGCCGTAAATGCCCTAGGCAATCCCGTTCCTGTGATTCTCACAGAAAACAGAATTCCACAGCCTGTTTTCTCTGTCAGAAAAATTACTACGGCTGTTACCGTTTGGGATGGACAAACGGTTGCCATGGGCGGATTGATCCGCGAAGATGTTCAGGAAGTTGCTGACAAGGTGCCAATTCTTGGTGACCTCCCCATTGTGGGCCGTTTGTTCCAGAACAAATCGCAGGATCACTTTAAGCGGAATCTGATGATCTTTGTCACAGCGAAACTGATTGATCCATCTGGCCAACCTGTCAAACAGGCCAAGGAACTCAGCGCTGGCCCTGCACTGGTGCCTGATGGTGGTGTGTCAGCAGTCCCCGGAGCCGGTGGTGTGCTGCCGCCCATCAAATAATCTTCGATTAATACGTGAATCTGCCATTTGATTCTGGGGCGGACCGGGAAACTGGTTCGCCCCACTTGCTTTTTTTGACCAGATGAAAACGTGGGTTATCACCGGAGGAGCGGCATCTGGCAAGTCAGATTTCTGTCACCTGCTACTGGCTCAAGAGTCTGGGGCGTTGATGTATTCCAGCGATGAAATTGTGCATGAGTTGCTTGGCGAGGAGACGATTGCCCAGCAAATTGCGCTGATATTCGATGCCTCAGTTTTGGACGGAGCGGGAGCCATCAACCGGGAT
>JAYVQB010000218.1:0-7628 GCA_043757085.1 Verrucomicrobiota bacterium | reverse complement strand
AGAGCGGGTCGCCGCTTACTTCCAAGCCGAACATATCCGCTATGCCGCCGCCGCATAAGTTGTCAAATGTCACTACTTTTTATTGCCGGAGTAATATGAGGATAACGTGTGAAGTTGGCGATGCTTAAACTAAATCCAGAAGATCACACCGTCTCCACCGTCACCTCGCCACTGCCGTCAATCGTTCCGAGCATAACTGCGCCTTCACCGCAGGCGAGCGCTTTGTCCGCGTCCTCGGCGGCAACGATGGCGACCCAGCCGAAGCCCATGTTGAAGGTATGATAGGCGTCTTTGGGATCGACATGGGCGAGAACTTTCTGCACCACTGGATTGTCCCAATGGGGCACTTTGAGATGCGTGCCGTGATTGCCAAAAATCAGCAATCGCCCAAGGTTCTCATGCAAGCCGCCGCCGGTGATGTGGGACATCGCGCGGAGTGAAGGGACATTCTTGCGGAGGTTCGATGACTCGACGTGGTAGAGTTTTGTCGGCAGCAGCAGTGTGCGATATTCTTCTTCCGTGAACTGAATTTTCTCCGCCTCGATGACTCTTCGCACAAGACTGAAACCGTTCGCATGAAAGCCTGCGCTGGGGAATCCGATGAGCACATCACCGCGCTGAATCGTCGTGGGATCAATCAGGTCTTCCTTATTCGCTGCGCCGATTGCGAAGCCGCTCAGTTCAATGACGCCATCGTGAACCATTCCAGGCATCTCTGCCGTTTCGCCGCCTGCGAGAATGCAGCCGCAGGCTTCGAGATATTCTACCATGCCCGCGATGCAACGCGTGATCCGGTCTTTCTCCAGCCGCCCGATGCCGACGTAATCGAGGAAGAGAATCGGGTCCGCGCCAGTGGTAAGCACATCATTGACGTTCATGGCCACGAGATCCTTGCCCGCATTCTCCAGCAGGTCGTGCTTCAGCAGCAGTTCGATCTTCGTGCCCACACCGTCGCAGCCGGTAACGATGACCGGATGCTTGTAGGCACTGAGATCGTAGGCGGCGGCGAACAATCCAAATGCACCGGCAAGCTGCCGCTGCTTCTGCGTGCGCTTCACAAGCTGGCCGATGTCGCCGACGAGCGATGCGGCTTCGCGAATGTCCACGCCAGATTGTTTGTAGGTGTGGCCTTTCGCTGGCTCGGTGTCACCGTGCTTCGAGGTGGCAGTGTAGAATGATGTGGCGTCGGACATATTGATGAGGGGGAAAATTTACTAGGCGGTGATGGCGTTATGGACGGACTGGAACATGTAATAGCCCCATCCGTGCTCCGCGCCATTCCAATCGGGATCATAATGATGCTGTTTCGCGGTGAAGCGTTCGGGGTGCGGCATGAGGCCAAAGACTCGGCCAGTGTCGTCTTGCAAGGCCGCAATCTGATGGGTGCTGCCGTTCACGTCCGTGCTGTAGAGTAATGCAGCGCGACCATTTTTTACATAAGCTCCGGCTGCATCATCCAAGCCGACGAATCGGCCTTCCGCATGGGCGATGGGAAGCTCGAAATCATCGGGTAAGCCATTGAGATAAGGACTGTCGGAGTTCTTCTTCAGTCCGGCCCAGCGACAGATGAAGCGCCCAGAGGTGTTGTGAATTAAACTACCCTCCGGGAGCAAGCCCATCTGCGTGAGGATTTGAAAGCCGTTGCAAATGCCCATCGCATAACCACCGCGTGCGATGAATTTTTTCAAGCCATCGCAAATCTTGGAAATGGTGTTCAATCTGGCAAAGCGACCCGACATTACGTAGTCGCCATAGCTGAAGCCACCGGAGAAGACGACGAGTTGCACGTCATCAAGCGAGTGTGAGTCCAGTAGTGCAATCGGCAGCACCGTGGTCTCAAAACCGACCGCCTGCAAAGCGCGGGAAGTTTCGGCGTCGCAGTTCGTGCCGGGGTATTTAATGAGGAGTGCTTGGGGAGTGGTAGTCATTGGGTAGATTACAGCGAAAGTTGAGGATGATACTGGGAGAGGAAATCCTCAGGAGTCAATGCAGGGATTGATCCCTGCGTAAAGTCAGAAACGTTGCGTGTGATGAGGAATTCAGCACCGCAAGCTTCAGCGGCGGCGACTTGCATGGCGTCCTCCAAATCTTTGAACTGAAACGAAACAGCGCGTGCGGCACTAAAACTATTAGTTGGGGCCACGTTCGTCCAAGAGAGCAGTGCGGAACAGAACTTATGAGCGTCACTCCATGAGCGTGTATGACGACGCATCAGATAAAACACATTTGATAAGGTGTGCCAAGCGAGCCATGCCTCGTGATCCGCAGGACACAACCGCATCACTGCTGAACTGCCATCCATCACGCCAACGCGCTGCAAGCCAACATCCAAGATAATATTGGCATCCAGCAATAATCTCATCCGCCTACTTTAAGTGTTTTTCTTTGAGATCTTCCCAGCGCATTTCATCGAGTTCTGCGACAGTAACACCTGTGAGTTTCCCAGGATTGATGCTGGCGGAGAACTTCAGAAACTGCTCGACCACGGCGTTACTGTCGGGAATCACTTCGGGAAAAGTTGGGACTATCTGTGATAACTTCTTCACGATCAATTTCCCATCGTGCGCAACGCCCTCAATCTGCCACGAAAACGACTCTCCTTCGCGCAGTTGCACTTCGGTTGGAAGATCAAGAATGGCTGACGACATGAGTGTAAGATTATGAGAATCTGCTGAACATGGCAATCAATAATACGGCGTAAGTCCGTTTTGCCAGAGCGGTTTGAGTTCGGCGAGCGATACGTGAACGAGCTTAGTCTCGCCATTGGTGATGGTGAGGTGACCGTCGGCAGTGGTGTCGCCGATGATGCTGAAGCCGTGTTGCTCCGCGAGATGCGCATTGTCCGGCGCGACCTCGAAGACGATGCGCCCCGGTGTTTCGCCAAAGAGATGTTCGGAGGCAGATGTGTCGTCGAGACAGGGCACGTTAACGAGATCAACTTTGATGCCCGCCTTGCCGGAGAAACCCATTTCCGCAAGCGTCACGGCCAGGCCGCCCTCGCTCACATCATGCGCCGAGAGGACCACGCCGGCTTCGACAAGCTGGTGGTAGCGGTCGTAGCTTTCCAGCGATTCCTCCTCATCAAACCACGGCGCATTGGTGAAGCTAAGCTCTTCGTCATCTGATCCATCCGACATGATGCGGGCGAAGACACTTCCCGCGAGACCGCTGGATGCCTGACCGAGCAAACAGAGCTTGTTACCCGCGCTGCGCACACTGGCACCGATGACGTGTTTCGCATCTTCCACAATACCGAATCCGCTGAGCAACAGCGTTACCGGAATGGAAACGGGGCCTTCGTCCGTCTTGAAATAATTGTAGAACGAATCCTTTCCCGAGACGAAGGGCGCGCCGTAAATCTCAGCGGCGTGAGCCATACCCTTGGTCGTTTCCACCAATGCGCCGAGTTCCTTGTGATCATCGGGATTGCCGACGCAGAAGTTATCGAGGATCGCGATGCGCTCGGGATTTGCGCCCATCGCGACGAGCTGACGGATGCATTCATCCACGCAGGCGCGGCCCATGAGATGCGGATGCGTCTTGCCCCATTCAGGAAGCAAGGACAAACCGAGCGCAACGAGCTGCGTGCTGCCGTCCACACGGACGACGGAACCATCCTGCGGCGCATCGCCCGAAGCGCCAGCCAGCGGTTTGAGCACGGTGTTGCCCTGCACCTCGTGATCGTATTCGCGAATGATCGGCTCGCGCGAGACGATGGCGAAATCGGAGAGGATCGACTGGAGAATCTGGTTGCCCGTGTCCGCGTCTTCAATGGGAACAAAGACATCTGCCTCATCATTGGGCGTCTTCCACTCGCTGCGCAGATGACGGCGCGGTGCTTCGTGTAGCTTCCGGCAGTCGAGTCGGCAGACTGCCTCACCATGATGCATCACTTTGAGAATACCGGTGCCGTCGGCCTTGCCGAGCACGCAGAGTTCGCTTTCGTAAATCGCGGCAAGCTTCTGCATCGCAGGCAGATCTTTTTCATCAATCGCGATCACCATGCGCTCTTGCGATTCGCTAATAAAGATTTGCCAGCTTTCCATTTCATCGACTTTGAGCGGCGCATTCTCCAGCCACACTTCGCCACCGCATTCGCTGAGCATCTCGCCCGCAGCGCTGCTGAAGCCTCCTGCACCGCAGTCGGTGACAAATTGAATCAAGCCCTGATCGCGCGCGGCAATGATGAAGTCAGCGACTTTTTTTTCTTCGATAGGATTGCCAATCTGCACCGCAGTCTGGTCTTCCTCATGACTCGCGGTGGTCAGCGAGACACTGGAGAAAGTCGCACCCTTCAATCCGTCGCGCCCGGTGCGTCCACCGGCGGCGATCAAAATGTGACCGGGCTTCACTTCCTTCTCGATGTCCTTGATCGGGATCACGCCCATCGTGCCGCAGAAGACGAGCGGATTGTAAATATAAGCGTCATCAAATGCGATGGCTCCGCTGGTAGTGGGAATGCCCATGCGATTGCCGTAGTCGCGCACGCCGCGCACCACGCCGCGCATGATGCCGAGCGGATGAATCACGTCCTTGGCTTTGATGTCCTCTTCATGCGTGTCCGGCGGTCCAAAGCAAAACACGTCGAGCGAGGCGATGGGTTTCGCGCCCTTGCCCGCGCCGAGGATGTCGCGGATCACGCCGCCGAGTCCGGTGTTCGCGCCAGCATAAGGTTCGATCGCACTGGGATGGTTGTGCGTCTCCGCTTTCAGGCAGACAGCGAGGTTGTCATCGAGTTTTACAAAGCCCGCGTTGTCGGTGAACGCACTGAGAACAAAGCCGGGCTTCTTCGCGGTGATGCGCTCGGTCACGGCCTTGATGTAAGTCTTGAACAAACCGTCCACGACTTCTGATTTGCCATCAAGCGTGTGCTCAATGCGCGCGCCAAAGATGCGGTGCTTGCAGTGCTCGCTCCACGTTTGCGCGATGACTTCAAGCTCAACGTCGGTCGGTTCGCGCTTTTCTTCAGCGAATATTTTTTGCACCACGAGCATGTCCTCCTGAGAGAGCGAGAGCTTCATGCGCTTGCTCAGCGCGAGAAGTTCCTCGCCGGACAAGCCGGAGATGGGAATGTGGCGGTAGATGGCTTTCTTGGAGGCAGATGACATTTTGAATCAAAGTGTTTCGAGATAGCGACGGATCAAGGCTGGATCCTGACGCAAGTCCATGACGGCAGATACCATGATTCGCAAGCCTGAGATGCGATAATAAATGCCGATTCGCCACTTTCTCAGCAGCAGTTTTCGGAAGTGCGCATCATATCGCGGGGCAATCTCAGGGAACCGAGAAAGTTGCGAACATCCTTCAAGAAAGTCGGCATAGAAATCATCCCCCCTGCCTTCGTATGCATCTTCCAACCAACGATAAATCCCCAGCACTTGGGACGAAGCCCCAGAAAGAACCACGACCTCCATCATTTTTTGAGGCCTCGAATTTTATCTGACAATTGCTCCAACGTCACTGCTGTCTCTGGGTGCTCTAGGTAATGCTGGTAGCGACTCTCAAGCTCCGCGACAATCTCGCTTTTCAGCGGCTCCTGCTCCGTCGGATCGTCCGCCAGCAGTTGATGCTGCAGCTCATCGACAAGCAGCCATTTTTGTTCCCGCGTGAGCTTTTCCAAGCCTGGCACCAGTTCAGCGATCATAGTATTCAGAAAATACGGCACATCACCGCCCCGTCAAGCAGCCGCACGGACGACCTCCGAGTTCTGGATCGCAGGATTTACCATATCCTTCACGAACATCTCCGCATCCGCGTCTTCGCCGAAGACATAGATGCGTGTCTTCAGAGTGAGCTTGTTCAGCTTGAAGGCGGGCGCTTGCAGCGTGCAGTAGTAGCCGAGGATCGCTTCTTTTTCGAGATCGAGCGCGCCGCCTTTCATGCCGTAGTCGAGAATGAAGGCCGTGCCGTCCCAGAGAGGGTTCGCGTCCTGATGCGCGGTCTGGCTGATACGATCCACCAACACATCATGGACGAAGGCATCAAGCGCTTTGGCGTCGCCCTCGAAGTCGAAAATGTAGCGCATCGTTTTGCGATAGCTCAACGGACTGGCCGGTGGCTCGTAGAGAAGCGACTGGGCATCGCCCTCGGTGTCGAACGTGTTGGTGATTTCGTAGGTGGTGGTCACAATAATTTCAGATTGCGTTGGCTTTGCAATAGTCAGCAAAAAGCCCGCGCTTCTTGTAGAACTCGACCTCAGCGAGGCCGACATCTTGCAAGTCAGCTTTCACTTTCTCCGCTGCGGTTTCACCAACGACATGCTGGCGGATGAGATCCATTTTCTTGGCTTGGAGCGCGAGGAACTCGTCATTTACCACAGGCGTGTTCGGCCATTTACCGGAGGCTTGGCCTGCTTTGAGGATTTGCTTGAACGGAGTGCCGGCTCTCTGCGCTTCCTTCTTCGCCTCGTTCACGCCCGCGAACCAGTCGGCGTGGACGATCTTATAATAGTCTCGCATGGCCTGCTTATTATAGTGGAGCACGAGTTTTTTGCCGTCGGTTTCGAGGAAGCTGGTGGCGCGGAAACTGTCAGTGTCGATGGTGTCCACGTAGTAGAAATCGCCATTGTCCACGGCGAACTCCCATTTGATATCCCAAAGCAGCAGGCCGATCTCGTCGAGCAACTGCCGCACGGCCCACGCGCCGAGGATGCTCAGTTTCACGGTGCTGATGAACGCCTCGCCTTCGAGTCCGCTCATGAGCAGTGCTTCCTGTTTACTCACGTTTCGGTCTTCGGGTTCGTGCTTGCTGGTGAGATCGAAAATGGGGCGCGGCAGGAATTGCCAAGCCTGCATGGCCTGCGTGAGGCCGAGTTCTGCTTCGTAGGCTTTTTTGCCGGAGTCGGTGAGACTGCCGTATTTTTTCAATACGGACGAGCCGCCGGTGATGCCGAAGCGCACGATGTATTCCAGCGGAATCACATAAGTCGCCGCTTGCGGGAACATCGCGTAATCATAAACGAAGCCGCCGAGGAACTCCTTCTGAACTGGTTTCATCACGGGGAAGCGACGCACAACATTGAAGGTGCTCGGGTGATCGGGCGTGCCGCTGGTGCAAATCTCACCGCTCTGCGCGTCGAGCATTCCGATGTGGTGCGTGCGTGCGCCTTCACGGAGCATGGTTTCGAGCGGGCCGCGCTGGAGGTCGTTTAAGAACGTAGCAAGGGCGTCTTGCCCTTGGTCATTCTTTTCAGCAGACTGCAAGGGCGAGACGCCCTTGCTACATTGCTGAATCGCATCGCGCACCTTGGCCCACGTCTCGGGTTTGCTCATGCGCGTGTAGAGCGCGTGACGGAACACCGCGCGACTGACATCGCTGCCGGGGATATCGAAAATGCTGCCGACATCGAATACACTGCCTGCATTCGTCGTCTCGCACACCATCAAATCTTCGCGATCCGGCACGGCGTAGAGATGTTGCACAGAGCCGACATAGATCGGCTGACCAAGTTCGGACGGACGGACGGATGGGAGTGTAGGAGAGGACATGCTGTTGAAGTGAAAGTGCGTTGTCTCTGAATCAGAATGCGTCTCAGCGCAAGAGGTTTCCCGTTTGTAATTGTGACCGAAACAATTCAGCATGAAGTGCGCGGAAGCCTTGAATCAATGGAAAGTCCGGGCATGAATGTG
>JAYVQB010000217.1:0-1998 GCA_043757085.1 Verrucomicrobiota bacterium | reverse complement strand
GATGAAGTGCTGGCGGTAGGAGATGCGCAGTTTCAGAAAAAATGCCTCGGCAAAATGCAGGATGTGGCCAAGGTGGGCGGAAGGACGGTGCTGTTTGTAAGTCACAACATGGGGGCCGTGAATGGGCTTTGCTCCAGAGCGATCCTGATGCAGCGTGGTGCAGTGATCGCAACGGGCGAGACGGAGGACATCACATCACAATACCTAAGCTCAGAAGGCGGCAATTCAAATGGCGCCGCTTGGGTAGGTGATCCCGGCGTGGTTCGAAGCGACGTATCGTTTCTGGGTGTGGCCATCATTAAGCCTAGTGGCGAGGAAGCGTGCAACTTCGCGTGCGGCCAACCATTTGCCATTCGATTTCGCTACCGACTCCATACTACCAAACGTGGTGTGCGCTTGGGCTTTCGGGTTGAAACTCAAGAAGGTATTGTAGCCTTCGGCATCAATGATGGAGCGCTGTCGGAAACGTCTGAACGCCCGCTAGGCAGTTATGAGGTGATATGCCAAGTAGAACATCCTGCACTAAATTCGGACACCTACCGCATCACTGTGGGTGTGGATGAGCCCCCTTACCAGTCCGCGCTTTATCTGGAGCAGCACTGTCTGACGCTTCACATCGAAGACACCAAAGTCGCGGGGACTAACTATAGTCGCCTCCCTGGAATTGTCCGACCCAGCCTTAATTGGATGATCCCCGTGAAATCATGATGGGTTCCCTAGTTCACAAGACACGGGTTGCGAGAGATTGGCTTAAGGTCCGGCACCTTGGATATGCGTCGATCATCGCCTCGCTAAAACTTCCTGCGGCGGACTTCTGCTCGGACGGAGATACGTTAATTGCCTGTCGCTGGGATTTCCGAGTGCCCGGTAGCGTGGCTCGTGCATTTTTGTTGGGCTACCGCTCGCTATTGCGATTGGAGGAGCGCTTCACTGACACCTTTAATCTCACCTGCGCAGGGGAGTGTGTGGTGATCGGCTTTAATGGCCTAAGGATGGAGGCGCGAACTTGGGGCGATATTGATGTGCTGGAGGAGATTTTTATCGATGAACTCTACCGCTTCCGTTCGCCTGGCCCGGTGGTGGTCTGGGATGTGGGGATGAATGTTGGAGCGGCTAGTCTTTATCTAGCAGCGCAGCCACAGGTTACAGCCGTGATTGGTAGTGAACTTTTCAAACCGACTTATGAGCGCGCTTTGCGCAATTTCGCGCTGAATCCAACACTTGCTTCCAAGATTACTGCGCATTGTGAAGGTGTGGGCGATGCCAAGGCTAACTTACGGCTGCCCTATGCTGACGAATTGCAAGGAGTAGTGGGGCTCGATGGTCCGCTGCACACTCCCGAAGGGGTGACCACTCGGCTAGAAACCGTGGTGATTGAGGCGGCCCCCGTGTTGGCAGATCGGATGCGGGCTCAGCATCCTGGAACTACACTGCTGCTGAAGATGGATTGCGAGGGAGCAGAGGGTCGCATCCTCCGTGCTATGCAAAGCTGTGGTAGATTAGCAGAGTTTGCCCTGATCATCATGGAATGGCATGGGCGAGTAATCTTGGCCGAGGTGGAGGCGGTGTTGCAAGAAGCAGGTTTTGCCACCACCAGCATGAAGTTTAAAGGCGCGGACGTCGGATCTCTGTCGGCTTTCAATCCAAAGGCTCTGTGGTAAGGTTAAATCGACCTTTGCAAGCGACACCCATGTGGACAAGCACCGTTAGGCTTCCTACCAAAGATGAGTCTCTGACGGTGTCTTCTATCGCACGCCTTATTAGTTCGGAGCCACGCATTCTCTCGCCGGACGCTATATTGGGCATGGAGATTTCTATGGTGCTGGCATGGCATCTCTTTCTTGGCGATACCTGTTGCATGCCGTGAATATATCCTTTCAAGAACCGCAAGTCCGCGAATGAAAGTCCTGCTGCTCGGTGAAATCGGTTCCGGTAAGATCGGTGGCGGCGAGTCCGTGATAGTTGGGCTTGTCAAGGGTTTGTCTGCGCTTCCCGCCA
>JAYVQB010000216.1:0-7660 GCA_043757085.1 Verrucomicrobiota bacterium | reverse complement strand
CTGGAGTGCGCGTGCAGGCGGCGGCGGCGCTGCTGAGGTAGCCCATGCTGGTGCGGAAAATTTGTTTGGGTTGATCGAGTGAGGTGACGATCAAGGTATTCGGATCGAGCTGCGACCATTCGAGACCGCCGAGTTCGCCATAAACTCGGAGGCTGAGATTGTTTTCGCAGCCGACGCTGATTTGGCTGGAGTGCAGCACACCTTTCGCGCCATTCGTGAAACGCAGCAGCACATTGCCGTCGTCTTCCAGTTTGCGACCTTCGACGAAAATGGTGAGGTCGGCGGCGAGTTCCTTGATGTGCAATCCGGTGACGTATTCCGCGAGGTTGACGGCATGAGTGCCGATGTCGCCCATGCAACCGGCGGCTCCGGCCAACTTGGGATCGGTGCGCCATGCGGCCTGCTTCTGGCCGGTGCTTTCCAACAGGGTGGCGAGCCAGCCTTGGGGATATTCGACGACGACTTTGCGGATTTTACCCAGCTTGCCTTCCTCGACCATTTGACGCGCCTGACGCATCAAGGGGTAGCCAGTGTAGTTGTAAGTGATGCCGTAGAGCTTACCGCTGGCCTTCACGATTCCCGCCAGCTCCTTGGCTTGTGCGAGATTGAAGGTTGCGGGCTTGTCGGATAAAACATGAAAGCCATTTTCCAGCGCGAGCTTGGCCGCCGGGAAATGCATGTGATTGGGTGTGACGATGGAGACGAAGTCCATGCGCTTGTCTGCTGGGAGCGCCTTTTCCTTTTTGATCATCTCCTGAAACGATCCGTAACAACGCTCCGCCGGAAGAAACAAATCCGCGCCGCTGGCTTTGGATTTTTCAGGGTCGGACGAGAACGCGCCGCAGACGAGTTCACACTGACCGTCAATGCCAGCCGCGATGCGATGCACGCCGCCGATGAATGCTCCGCGACCGCCGCCGATCATGCCATAACGTATTTTTCTGCTCATAGGTTTTGAATTGAAGAATGGAAGGTGGGAAAATTGGAAGAAGGGAAGTTTGAAGCAGGGAAGGGCGGGCGGGCAAGAGGAAAATACACTTCAGTTCGGCGATTGCCAATCATGGCACTTTGTGGCTTCATGCGCCGTGGATAAATTTGATGCCGTCGTTATTGGATCGGGTCCCAATGGACTCGCCGCAGCCGTGCATCTGGCGCGGAACGGTTGGAAAACGCTGGTGCTGGAAGCAGGAGACACGCCCGGCGGCGGCACTCGGACGAAGGAACTGACGCTGCCCGGTTTCAAACACGATGTTTGCTCTGCGGTGCATCCAATGGGTATGGCGTCGCCATTTTTTCAAACACTCAAGCTGGAAGATCAGGGTGTTCGCTGGATTCATCCGCAGATTCCGCTGGCGCATCCGCTGGATGACGGACGGGCGGCGGTGTTGCATCGCGATCTCGACCTAACCGCGAACGGTTTCGGCAGTGACGGCACGCGTTATCGAAATGTGTTCGCGCCCTTGGTGAAGAATTTTCCGTCGTTGATTGGCGATGCGCTCGCGCCGCTGAAACTTCCGCGGCATCCACTACTGATGACGCGCTTCGGATTGAACGCCGCAAAACCGGCGTCATGGTTTGCGAACGGCTTTCAATCTGATGAAGCGCGGGCCTTGTTCGCAGGCAATGCGGCGCATGGTGTGATGCCGCTGACGAAGTTGTTTTCATCGGCGGTCGGCTTGATGTTGCAAACCTGTGCACACGCAGTCGGCTGGCCGATTCCCGAAGGTGGATCGCAAAGCATCGCGGATGCACTGGTGCAGTTGCTCAGATCGCACGGAGGCGAAGTGCGCTGCGGCGTGAAAGTAAATGCGCTGAATGAATTGCCCCCGGCACGGGCCTATTTGTTTGATGTCTCGCCAAAGAACCTCGCGCGGATCTGCGGCGATGATTTGCCTGATGGTTATCGGAATCGCCTGATGCGCTACCGTCACGGGCCGGGAGTTTTCAAGGTGGACTACGCGCTTAATGCGCCGATTCCGTGGACGAACGAGCAGTGTCGCAAAGCGGGCACGGTGCATGTCGGCGGCACCTTCGAGGAGATTGCTGCTGCCGAACGCGCGGCGTGGGATGGTAAGCTTATGGACAAACCTTTTGTGCTGGTCGCGCAGCCGTCATTGGATGATGCGACGCGCGCGCCTCAAGGGAAGCATGTGGCTTGGGCCTATTGTCATGTGCCGAGCGGTTCAACCGAAAATCGGCTCGAAGTCATCAACTCGCAGATCGAGAGATTCGCCTCTGGATTCCGCGACTGCATTCTTGCCTCGCACACGATGAACTGCGCAGAGATGGAGACTTACAACGCGAACTACATTGGCGGCGATGTCGTTGGCGGCATCACGGATTTGTTTCAGCTTTTCACGCGACCAGTGGCGAGGCTGAATCCTTACACGACGCCGAATGATAAGGTCTTCATCTGTTCCGCCTCGACACCGCCCGGCGGCGGCGTGCATGGCATGTGTGGCTTCTGGGCGGCGGAGACGGCAATAGCAAAACTTCAAAATTCAAAGATCAAGACTCAATGAAGTTTGAGGCTTGAATTTTATTTGGAGTTTGAACCTTGATGCTTGATGTTTGGATCATGGTCAAAATCGCCGCCCCCAGTCTTGTTAATGAAATCCTGCGCCTGAAGAAAGAGCGCAATGCGGTAATTCTGGCGCACAATTATCAGTCAAAAGAGATTCAGGAGCTAGCGGACTTTGTTGGTGATTCGCTTGGCCTGGCTTACAAGGCAAAGGAAACGAGCGCGGATGTGATTGCGTTCTGTGGGGTGCATTTCATGGCGGAGACGGCGAAGATTGTGAATCCGCAGAAGACGGTGGTTTTGCCGGATGCGAATGCGGGCTGTTCTCTGGAACAGAGCTGTCCGGGGCCGCAGTTGGAGAAATTTTTACAGGTCAACGCGGCGAAGAATTATTATGTCATCGCTTACATCAATTGCAGCGGCGCGGTGAAAGCACTTTCGGATTGCATCTGCACCAGCGGCAATGCGGTGAAGATGGTGCAGGCTGCGCCGAAGGATCGTCCGATACTTTTTGTGCCGGATCAGAATCTTGGCGCGTGGGTCATGGAACAGACCGGGCGCAAGATGGATCTCTGGCAGGGGGCTTGCTACGTCCATGTCGAATTCACGCGCGACAGTATTAACGCGATCAAGGGGCAATATCCCGACGCCAAAGTGGTGGCGCATCCTGAATGCACTTATGCGGTGAGGATGTTGGCGGATGAAGTTTGCAGCACGGAAAAAATGGTTAGTTACTGTCGCAACAGTCCGGCCTCATCATTCATCATCGTAACTGAAAGCGGGATGTTGCATCGCCTCGAGCGCGAGGTGCCTGATAAAAAATTCATTCCCGGGCCAACGGGTCACTGCGCATGTGCGGACTGCCGCTACATGAAATTAAACACGCTGGAGAAACTGCACGACTGCCTGCTGCATCTGCGTCCGCAGGTGAATCTGCCGGAGGATATCCGCAAGCGGGCCGAGAAGCCGATTATGCGGATGTTGGAATTGAGCCGGTAAATTTACTTTACAGACTTCGGCGCAGCTTCCTGCGGTTTCAGTGGAGTGGTCAACGGCTGCTGCATATCGGGAACCACCAGCCATTTATTTGCTTCCACCTTGTCCTGAATCAGCGAGATCAGAAGTAGCTCCTCGATGAGCGTGTCCGGCGTTTCCTGTTTGGTGCGGACGACGGCATGCATGATCTTGCCTTCTTCCTCGGGGCAGAGGCCGAGGATGTTAATCTTGAGGGTATCAATCTTCCGCTTGAGCACTTCATCGGGGATTTTCATGCGCTCATGCACGGCTTTCCGATCCACGACATAGGCTGCTTGCGGAGAGAGGGCTTCCAGTTCCTTCACGTCCTTCACGCCCAGCATGTTCAACTTGGCGGCTTCTTCAGTCATGGTTGAAGAATTTTTGATGGCCAGAATCATCTGCTCTTTCCGGCGTTCGAGAGAGGACGGGAGGAGCATTTCAGCGGCGGTCTTCCAGTCCTGTTTGACCACGGCTTCAAGGTAACTTTTGACAATGGCCGAGGCTGGATGGTCGGTCTGACTCTCAGCGGCGGGGAGCGAGGTTGCACCGGAGAGGACGAGAGAAAGTATGAGTGATTTACGAAGTAGGTTCATGGAATGGTAGGCCAGTGGGCACGCATTTTACAAGTGAGGCGGAATAACGTTCGCGCAAGTTCTAAATTCCAAGGATTCATTGCGGGAGAGGGTATCGGGGGCGGGGCAAAAAACATGCATTAATATTTGTGGATTTGGCATTGGGTGGCGTTGTATGCTATGCAGAGCCCAACTGATATGAGCGTTTTTGATCGCGAATACATGCGCAGCAGCCGGAGTCCGCGCTGGTTGGAGTTCATGTGGCCGGATGCGGTGACATTCCTTGTCATTGTGAATGTGGCGGTGTTTGTGGCCCAGAGAATTTTTTCCATAGGTGTGGACGTAGTCGCTCCCTCCGGTGAAATTCACCCGTGGGGCGGGCTTTCCATCCGGGCATTGGCCGAGGGGCGGGTCTGGACGGTGGTGACGCATCTGTTTGTTCACGAGAACCTGTTCCATCTTTTGGGGAACTGCCTGATGATCTATTTTGCCGGAAAGTCGGTGAAGTCGCTGCTCGGTTCGCGTCATTTTCTCTACATTTATTTTGTGTCTGGCGTGCTGGGGGCGGCGATGCAGCTCGCCGTGGATCGGCTTCATGGCGTGCCTCCGGGGGTGGAACTCATCGGTGCTTCAGCCTGTGGATTCGGCGTGTTCTTCGCATTGGCAGTGATGCTGCCACAAGAGGTTATCACGGCCTTGATTTATTTTATTATCCCGGTGCGGATCAAGCTATGGAACCTTGCGCGGCTGCTTCTTGGGGTCTCCATCATCTTCGGGGCCATGCAGATTTTCCAGTCCGCGAACAACGATCACATTGCGCACTTTGCCCACATCGGCGGTGCGCTGGCAGGATGGTATATCGTGCGGCTTTTGGGATACGGTGGAACGCAAATGACTTATGATCGCTTGTGGCGTGAACGCCTTCAGCGCGAGCAAAGTCCCGAGTTCGCTGGCGTGAAAAACCGCCGCCGCGTGGTGGACGTAGATGAGCCGGAGTGGGCACTTCCTTCTTCGCAAACTCCGCGCGAATTTATCGAACAGGAGATCGATCCGATCTTGGATAAGATTGGCCGTCATGGAATCGGCAGTCTCACCGAAGGGGAGCGCAAGCTGCTCGAACGCGCGCGATTGGAAATCATCAGTCGCGATAAAAAGTAGCGGGCAACTTATCGCAGCAACGTGAACCAGAAACATTGATGCGCATTATCGCAGGCCGCGCCGGAGGCACCGTCATCAAAGCACCGCCCGCCGATGCGCGGCCCACATCCGACCGGGTGCGGGAGGCTGTCTTCTCCATGTTGGGCACTGCTTGTGAGAATGCCCGGGTGCTGGATTTGTTCGCCGGGTCCGGCGCTCTTGGCATCGAAGCCCTAAGTCGTGGCGCTGCAGAAGCAGTGTTCGTGGAACAGCAGCGAAATGCAGGCGTAGTGATCGAGGAGAATCTGCGCCGCGCAAAACTCGAGCGTGGTCGCGTGATGAAGTCGGATGTTTTTTCCGCGCTGCGCAGGTTGGCGGAGGCCGGTGAGAAATTTGACATCATCTTTGCCGATCCTCCCTACGTGAAAAAACCGGGCGATGTGGACTTTGGCGCACGGCTTCTCGCTGAAAATTTATTGAACACTGTATTGCGGGCAGAAGGCATTTTCGTGTTGGAAACCATGATGACAAAACATGCGCCCCGCGCTATCGCAGGATGGAGTATCCTGCGTGACCGTGACTACGGCTCCACGCGGGTGCTTTTGCTGCAACCCACCACGACCGCCCTGCCACATGGCGAGATTCTTCATCCTGCTCCTTTATAGCCTGCTCTATCTGCCCGCCATGTTGCTCATGGCGCCATCGGCATTGAAAAAGATGAAGGCGCGCGGCGGCAAAGCCTCCAGTCTGTGGCAGCGACTGGGATTCTTCGATGCGGATATGAAGAAAAAAATCGCGGCTCTTCATGAGCGCGGCCCCGTTTGGTGGATGCATGCCGTGAGCGTGGGCGAGGTCGGTGTCGCCGCCAGACTCATCAAGGAACTTATTTCGCAGCGCGGCGATCTGAGCATCGTCCTCTCCACCACCACGCCCACGGGCTTCGCGCTCGCGCAAAATCTGGTCGTGGAATCAGCCGGCGCTGTATTGCCGATTTACAATCCCCTCGACGGTTGGTTCATCGTGCGCCGATGCCTGCGGCTCATCGCGCCACAGCGCCTCATTCTTGTGGAGGCCGAAGTCTGGCCCAATCTCGTCTTCGCCGCCCGGCGCTGCGGGATGGAAGTGGTGCTCGTGAATGCGCGTCTCTCTCCGCGCTCAGAGCGACGCTATGGCCGCGTGCTTCCTTTGGTGCGTCCGATTTTTTCCATGTTGAACCGCGTCTTCGTTCAGGAGACTGAAGACATCGCGCGATGGGAAAAACTTGGAGTCTCCCGCAAGGCCATCATGTGCGCGGGCAGCATCAAGTATGACACGGCGGGACAGTCAGAACCGCTGGAGCAGGTCGCAAAGCTGGGTGCGTTGCTAAAAAATATGGGGTGGGGGAGCCTTGATCCCGTGTTGCTCGCCGCCAGCACTCATCCCGGCGAGGAAGCCGCCATTGCCGAAGTTTTCACCTATCTCCAAACTCTCATCTCCGAGCTTCGCCTCATCATCGTGCCTCGTCATGCGGAGCGTGCGAGCAGTGTTGAGGAAGAACTACGGGCCATGGGTATCAGCGTGACGCGTCGTTCTTTGATCGATGCCGTAGAAGCGGGAAACCAGACTGACTGCTTGCTGGTGGATACCACGGGCGAACTTCGCGCCTGGCAGCATCACGCGACGGTCGTGGTCGTAGGAAAGAGTTTCCTCGGCAAAGGCGGACAAAATCCAGCGGAGGCCATTACGGCTGGCAAGCCGGTGCTCTTTGGACCGCACATGGAGAACTTTGCGCCGCTTGTCCGTCAGTTGCTGTCTGCGGGCGGGGCATTGCAGGTTCGTGATTTTGCCGGGCTGCAAAGCCGGCTGCTGGAGCTTTTCAAAGAACCTCGCCGCGCAGCACAGATCGCCGCCAACGGACTCCAAGCCCTTCGTATCCACGAAGGCGCGACATCGCGCATCGCATCCGCATTGCTGGTTCAGCATAATCTGTCGCAAGATAAAAATCCGCTTGCCAACTCCGCCACTTGACCCATTTTAACCGCCCGCCAACGACCCCTTCGTCTAGCGGTTAGGACACATCCCTTTCACGGATGCGACACGAGTTCGATTCTCGTAGGGGTCGCCACTTGCATCAATGTTATGCATCATTGGATTTTTTAGAGGGGAAAATGCGTCTCACACCTGAAACGTAACGAGTGCAGACCATCGCTGAACGACACCGCAGATTGCAAAACGATGCGTCAAATCATAGAGATTCTTTGCTCCACGGGGCGCATTATCTCCAGAGAGAGCGATGATTTCAGGCCAGCGGTCATGCAACTCAAGTGCTGGACAATTTTGACGTATCGTAGAGGAACAAATGATTATGCCCCAGCCCGTCATACCGATACGCTGCCCGTTTTCTAGGGGAGAATGGGCGACTGGCGGGATCATC
>JAYVQB010000215.1:0-2012 GCA_043757085.1 Verrucomicrobiota bacterium | reverse complement strand
GGTGTTGGTGAACTCCAGCAGACGGTCGGACAACGTGGTCTTCCCGTGGTCAATGTGGGCGATGATGGAGAAATTGCGGGTGCGGGAAATGGGCATTGCGATCGGGGCAGGGGAGCATGCTTAATAGCTCTGAATTATCTGCGTGGCAAGCTCAGTCGCCAAGCAGTTTGCCCGGTGCGAGATAGCTCTTCACATAATCCGCCACGGCGTCATCGAGCGGTGTGATTGTGTCTTTATAACCGAGAGCGCGAAGTTTCGAGATGTCCGCGCAGGTGTGATATTGATATTTCTCGCGCAGGTGATTCGGCATGTCGATGAAGTCAATTTGCGGCGGCAACCCGAGCGCGCTGAAGATGGCACTGACAAGTTGGAGCCAAGTGTGCGCTTCACCGGAACCAAGATTGTAAAGGCCGCCGGCGAGCGGTTGTGATGCGAGGAAGATCGTCATGTTCACAGCATCCTTCACATACAGGAAATCGCGCTCCTGTTCGCCGTCTTTATAATCGGGGCGATGGCTCTTGAAGAGTTGCACTTTACCCGTCGCACGAATCTGATCGAAGGCTTTGTTCACCACGGAGCGCATGTCGCCTTTGTGGTTTTCGTTCGGGCCATAGACATTAAAATATTTCAAGCCCACGATGCGTTTCGCAATGCCTGCTCGCTGAGCGTAGAGATCGAAGAGATGCTTCGAGTAGCCATACATGTTCAGCGGACGGAGTTTCGAGATGTCCTCGGCCTTGTCGTCCATGCCCTGTGCACCGTCGCCATAAGTTGCCGCTGATGACGCATAGACAAATCGTGCACCTGTTGCGATAGCCCAATGCGCGAGCGTCTTGGTGTATTCAAAATTGTTCTTCATCAGATGCCCGGCATCAAGCTCCGTCGTCGCCGAGTTCGCGCCGAGATGATAGATGACATCGAACTTGCCGAGCGACTCCGGTTTGTCCGTAACCCGAGCCAGCAAGTCCCCCGCATCCATGTAGTCCGCATATTTCAGCGCGACGAGGTTCTTCCATTTCTCGTCCGATTGCAGCACATCGGTGACGAGGATGTTCTCCTGTCCGCGCTGGTTGAGCGCCCAGACGAGCGCGGAGCCGATGAAGCCGGCGCCGCCCGTGACGAGAATGCGTTGGGGTTTGGACATGAGTTCAGGAGTCTCCGACGATTTCGTTTAAGCCTTCGATAATTTGTTCAAGTTCGTCAGAGTGAATACGGACGATTTTAGTGCTGAGTCGCTCGACAGCAAGAACTCTAATCTGACTGATCTTCACCCACGTGTGTTTTGGCATCTTGGTTTTGATCAATTCCAGCGTCAGGGGATAACCGGCGCGGGGTTCATGGCTCGTCAGCGCGAGGGCAATCACCGTTCCCGATCGTTCGTTGAAGACGGATTGACTGATGACCAGAACGGGGCGCCGACCGCTTTGCTCGTGGCCGCGTGTGGGATCGAGTTCGGCCCACACGATGTCACCTCTTAATATTTTGGCCATGACTTCAAGTCCTCCGACATACCAAGTTCAGCCCATTCTTTCTCGTCAGCAGGATTAAGCTTGGCGCATTCACGGGCCAGTCGGTTCTCGCCGAGTTCCCCAATCTTTTCAGAGACAGCAGTTTGGATGGCATGACTGCGACTCTTAAAGCAGCGGCCTTGCACAAGGGCATCCACCTTGCGCAGAAGTCGCGGGTCTATGGTGATGGCTATTTTTGCTGCGGTCATACTATGAGTCATACTCGTTATTTAAAATATTGTCAAAAGGCATCATTTGAGAAGAATCAATGGATGCGCTATTAGCTTTCATGCCCAAGCCAAAACCAAATTCCAACTCATGGATCGGCGCGGCCTTTGGTGCTGCGGGAAGGTTTAGCCGCCGGATGCGTGACGAATGGAGGGCGGGAAAGTCTGAAGCGGGGCGGCCATTGGAAACTGTGATCGAAAAAAGTCCAGTTGGTGAGCAATGGTGGAATGTGCTGCAAATCAAATCCTCCGCATCGAGGGACGAAATCCGCCAGGC
>JAYVQB010000214.1:0-2013 GCA_043757085.1 Verrucomicrobiota bacterium | reverse complement strand
CGGGGCGCATGACGCGATAGAATCGCTTGAACACAAAAGGAAGATCAGCCTGCGGAATGCCCACGCCGTTGTCGCGAATCTGGATTTGGAGGGTGCCGTTGTCCGCTTTCAGCACCATATCCACTTGCAGCCCCTGCGCTTGATTTTCCTTGAGCGCGTTCTGCACGAGGTTGAATAAAATCTGATCCCAATAGAAGCGATCGCCTCGCAGTTTTGTATCTGCATTTGGCTCTACCACGACTTGCACCCGCGCGGACTTGGCGGCGATGACAGGGCTGAGCCGCTGAATGACATCCTTGGCGCAGTCTTGCAGATCGAACTCATCCAATCGCAACGCCGCTTCCTGTCCCGATTCCATGCGACTGATCACGAGGAGGTCTTCCACGATGTCCGCGAGGCGGTCGCCGTGTTTTTTCATCACTGTGAACGCGCGTGTGATCTCACCGGCTTCGGTCAGATCGCCTTCCATCAAGTTTTCCAGATAGCCGATGATGATGGACAGCGGTGTGCGCAGTTCGTGCGAGGCGTTGGCAACGAAATCCTTTCTGATCTTTTCCAGCGTGTGCTTTTCCGTTTCATCGCGCAGAATCAACAGCATCTCGCCTTCGGCAGCATGAATGGCTTCGCTTTGCAGCGGCACGGCGAGGGCCTCGTAAATGCGATCCTCCGCGTGGCTGTCATCGGAGACATAAGAAACCTGAACTCCCTCGGAAACTCTGTGACCGCTGGAGAAGGAACGCTCGACGATTTCCACAATGCGACGATTGGGCACGCACTCGAAGAGTTTGCGTCCCACCGGCTCGGTCACGGGCGGGAAAAAATACTGGGCACCCATATTGACGAATATCACGCGCATCTCGCCGTCGATGATGAATAGGCCGTCATCAATGCCGTCCACCAGCCGATGGAGCAGTTCCGCACGCCGCTGGATGCGCCGGTGGAATTCGGCGTCTTTGATTTTTTGTTGTTGCAGCCCGTCACGCTCGGCACGCATCTCAGCGCTCTGATGCCACCAGGCATAGGCAAAGCCCGCAGTCGCAAGCAGGCTGACGATCAAGAGCAAGGTCATGGGAATCGATAATGCCTGACTCCGGTTTTGTCAGTCATTCTTCAGCGCCACTTTTGCCGGCTCGTTGAAACGGTATCCGATCCCGCGCGAAGTATCGATCATGTCAGCATAATCGCCGAGTTTTTTGCGAAGTCGTTTCACATGCGTGTCCAAAGTGCGCGTGCGGATGCCACCCGAGTAGCCCCAGACTTCGCGGAGAATGGTCTCGCGCTCCAGAACCTCGCCTTTGTGAAGGGCGAGCAAGTGCATCAGCTTAAATTCCAGCACGGTAAGATCCATTTCCTCTCCATTGACAGTGAGCTTGATGTTGGCGAGATCGAACACACACGGCCCTGCGCGCAATTCCGCGCCCTCGTTGGTTCTGACAGAGCGCCGCAGCACCGCTTGCACACGCAGCACCAGCTCCTTCGGGCTGAAGGGTTTTGACAAATAGTCATCCGCGCCCACTTGCAATCCGGCAATGCGATCCTCCGCCATGCCTTTCGCGGTCAGCATGATGATCGGGATGTTTCGGAGCGTCTCGTCTTTGCGCAATTCCTGGCAGACAAAAAGCCCGTCGCGCCCTGGCATCATGACATCCAGAACGATGGCATCCGGCTTGCGGTTGCGCACCATGCGCAAGGCCGTGAGTCCGTCGGCGGCTTCTTCCGTGGCATAACCGGCGCGGCGCAGGTTCATCCCGACGAGTTCGCGCACGTCGGCTTCGTCGTCGGCGATGAGAACCATGGATTTGTCTGGCATAGGGCGAATAATGAAAGTTATCCAATGAACTGAGACAAGTGTTGTGGGCTGCTAGCCCTCACTTGAATGAGGGCTAGCAGCCCACAACACCTGTGTAATGACAGTAATGGTGACAATATTGTCAGAATGAGCAAACCGGTGTTTGTGACAAGATCGTCACCTTGCCTGTTGCGGTCACGATTTCAATTCCGCGATCACAGCCA
>JAYVQB010000213.1:0-2014 GCA_043757085.1 Verrucomicrobiota bacterium | reverse complement strand
ATCTTCAGGTGATCGATAAGTTGGACGAGTAGTTGCGCACTTGTGATGATGCGCGATGAATCACGCCCCATGAACCCGCCTGAACGCGAAAACATTCTCGAAGCCCGCGAGCTTACTCGCGAGTTCGACGGCGTGAAGGCGCTGGATCGGTTCAGTTTCTCGCTCAAGCGCGGGGAGGTGCTCGGACTCCTCGGCGCGAACGGCGCTGGCAAGACCACCGCGATGAATATGCTGCTGGGCCTGACCACGCCGACATCGGGGAGCATCCGCGCGTTCGGTCTGGATTTGCAGACGCATCGCATAGAAATTCTCCAGCGCGCCAACTTCTCCAGCGCTTACACAGCATTGCCCGGCAATCTTCTGGTCTGGCAGAACTTGCTGGTCTTCGCGCGCATCTACGGTGTGCCGAATGCAAAGAAGAAAATCACGGAACTGCTGGAGCTTTTTGAAATCAGCGATCTGCGGAAGCGGGTCACGGGGCAACTTTCCGCTGGAGAAAGCACTCGACTGAATCTTTGCAAATCGCTGCTCAACGACCCCGAGCTTTTGCTGCTCGACGAGCCGACCGCCAGCCTTGATCCCGATATCGCTGACAAGGTGCGCAAGACCATTCGCCGCGTGCAGGCTGAGCGACAAATCAGCATCCTCTACACCTCGCATAACATGCGCGACATCGAGGAAGTCTGCGACCGCGTCATCTTCCTGCACAAAGGCAAAGTTGTCACCGAAGGCACGCCCGCAGACATCGTTGCGAAGTCGCAGCAGAACTCGCTCGAAGACGTCTTCATCAAGATCGCACGCAGTGGCGAAATTGAAGACTGATGACAGAATCGACGACATCATCTTATTGAAGCATGTGAAATTGACTGACAATATGCGCTGTTGTGTTGGGGGCTGCTAGCCCTCACTTTTCTACTACTGAGGGCTGGCAGCCCCCAACACTTTGTCAGTTCACTGCTTCAGCCTATATAAAAACATCCCCATGAATTTTCGTATCATCAGCGCCCTTGTTCTCCGCTACTTGTTTCTCTATGCCAGGTCGCCCATGCGGCTCATCGAACTGATATTCTGGCCGCTGGTAGATCTTATGGTCTGGGGAAATCTCACCATCTTTCTTCAGGAAAACAGCACACCGCAGTTTGCGCAATTTCTCAGCTTTCTCATTGGCGGCATGATCTTGTGGGATGTGTTGTTTCGGGCGCAACAGGGCGTGGCGATTTCGTTTCTCGAAGATGTGTGGACGCGAAATTTGCTCAACGTCTTCGTGGCTCCCGTGCGCACCGCCGAGTATGTGGCCGCGACTTTTGCGATTGGCTTCCTGCGCATCAGCATCACGGTTTTGGTGCTCTCGGTAATGGCCGCCGTCAGTTATCAGTTTAATGTCTTCTCGATGAGTTGGAGCCTGATCCCTTTCTTCATCAACTTGCTCGTCTTCGGCTGGTCGCTGGGCATGATTTCCACCGCATTGATCTTGCGATTCGGGCAAGCGGCGGAGTCGCTGGCGTGGGCGATTCCCTTTTTCATTCAGCCGCTCGTCGCCGTATTTTATCCCGTGGCAAAACTTCCCGGTTGGACGCAAGGCATCGCGCTGGCTGTTCCTGCCACGCATGTTTTTGAAGGCATGAGAGACGTGTTAAAACCCGGCTTGCATCAACTGGATTGGCATCGCGTCGCCATGGCCTCGGGATTGAATGTGATCTACATGATCGTCGCCGCATTCGTGTTTGTCTCGATGCTGGAGATGACTAAGAAGCGTGGACTGCTAACCAAGTTCGCGACGCAGTAGGCTTGCTCGTCGTCTGCCGCGCTTGTAGTCAGACGTGTTTGGCCGTAAGTTATGGTTTATGAAAGCCAGTCGGGTTTGGCAAATCTTCGCCGCTACAATCGCGCTCGGTGTTGGCGTTTGGATGCTGATGTCGTCTTGGCATCTGGTTCGCAAAGACGTAGCTCCGGCGATACTTGTCATCAAAGAAGTCCGGCCCATGGATTTCTTTGACGCGCAAATTCAACCGCT
>JAYVQB010000212.1:0-2032 GCA_043757085.1 Verrucomicrobiota bacterium | reverse complement strand
TGGCTCGCGTCGTAGATACTCTCCGTCATAGCACGATGCTACGATCCCCATGACCTATGACCAGTCTTTCCATAAGGGGCTTGGCTTGACGCTTACGTTTGAACTCCACCCAAGGAGCGGCGGTTTGATTCCGCCGACCCTTCCTCCATCGCGTAGCGACTCTTCAGCTTCGAAAATGGCCGCATCGCGGAAGGGTTTTGACGGCGGCATGAAACGCGCCGCTCTTTGGTTGGCCAAGCAACGCGAGACAGCGGATCATGCATTTTCTTGGTGGATGGAGATGGTCGGGGCTGGGGGAGGTTGACGACTCTTTTCTAAGTGATAGACTTTACCCATGAGTTTGCCAGAAGTGAAAGCTGAAATCGCCTGCCTCCCGCTCGAAGAACGTCGGCATTTGATTGGCTATATCATGTCTCTTAACCGCAAAGACAACGAAACTTTCATGCGCAAGCTCGCCGAAAAGATTGATGACAAAACGCCGGAGCGCTGGATGACCATCGACGAGGTCGAGCGCATATTCGCCGATGACAAACCTTCCAATAATTTCCTGCCATGAACATCCACGACATTCAGGAACACGTTCGCGAAATTCCCTTCGAGCCTTTTCGCCTCCATTTGTCCGATGGATCGCACTTCGACATCCCGCACCCTGACTTCATCAGCCTAATCCGCACCACGGCCTTCATATCCACCGATATTAAAGCCGACGAGATTCCCGACCGCATGGTTCGTGTGTCAGCCGATCACATCACACGCCTGGAGCCGCTGAACGGTGCATTGCTGAAAAAATGATCGCGAAGCACAACACGCAGACAGGAACGTCCGTGAGGAAACTCTGCATTGAGCGATTAAAGGATCCCGACATCACGGAAGCCCAACTGACCGAAGCCCTCGATCCCGCAAGGATAACCAAACTGGATGCTGGGATGGTTGGGGCTGGGTAATGGGTAGGCTTTGAGGCCTTCTCATACGGTGTGCTTCTTCTAACCGAGTTCTGATTTCAGTATGCAGAAAAAACCTAAGAGTTGCAAAAGTTGCGGAACGATACGTCGCCCAATCAAACGTGTAGCGCTATGCAGCAAATGCTACTACTGGGATATAAAACTTACTGAGAATAAGCGTAAGCTGGAAGCCTTGAAGGCTGACCCTTTTCAGTTTGAGCGTTATCACCCCATTAGTGTCATTTCAGAAATTCGAACTGCAACACGAGTGCTTGAAGAATTAAAATGGAGGGAAGATGGTCTGATTGAGTCGGAAAATTCATCAGAACACCTGCGGTGCATACTTTTTGCCCTCGCAAGCTATTCAAATTCGGTCGTCGGTGATTTTGCGGTTTACGCCTTGGAAGAAATGACGCCGGAATCTAGGGGGATAATATATCGGCTATTATTAACACTTGTAGAGAACCTTCCGACACGTCTTCCCGTTTTGTCATCATGGAATCTACCTGAAAAAAGAACGGGCAGACATGATGGCTGGATGGAATGGAATCACACTTATGAAAGAAGTGGACAGGCAAGAATAGACTACGAACAAAGTCGAGATATACAGGATTTGTATTACGAAATGAAGCGCATTCAAAAGGCACAACAATCTGGCATTGATTCCTTAGTGTAATGAATGGAGCGTGTGAATGATTACTGAATCTCCTCGTAAAAAAGTCTGTCAATTCTTGAATTTCTGTCCTTTGCTTTTCCTTATTGGAACATCAAGGATTGGTTTTTATAGGATCAGGCTCCGGCTACCCTGATTTCTGAAATTCATCCTGCGTCCTTCCGGGGTTTGAAAATTTGACGGAAGAGCATTCCCCATTCAAGGAGAGGCATGTTTCCTAACCGCCTTCATTACCACCGCGATAGCGGCTCTATTCCATTCCGTGACTTCAAACTAGGAAAGCTTCAATTCTTCCCGCAATGCGGCAGGGTTTTCGACGGCGGTTAGGAAACGCGCCGCTCCTTGGATTATGCGCTTCGAATAAAAAAAGGTGTCACATTCAACAAATGAATTGTAGGCCAAACACCCCGCAATCCCT
>JAYVQB010000211.1:0-7798 GCA_043757085.1 Verrucomicrobiota bacterium | reverse complement strand
AATTGCTGAAGGATGGCTCATCGACAGCCACCATGGTGACCATGACCACGGGTGGGAGTTGGTTTTTGGGATTGATGGTGGGATCGGAATTGGAAGCCGTGGAATCATAAGAGTAATTAGGCGCCAGCTTGGTGCCGGTGGCATCTTCCCCAGGTGCCAGCTTCGGGAGAATGACTAAGGCGATGACATTCTCCGCCACCACGCGTGCGGGACGTGGCGTGCCGTTCAAGACGTCCGTGAACCAAGTGGGCGCGTTGTAAGTGCTGTTGCCGGAGGTGTATTTGTAAAGCGGCATCGTTTCCGATGGCCCCATCATTTCCAAGAGCCGGAAGCGGCTGCGATAGGGAGTCATGGTGGTGGTGATAAACGGGGGGCGCAACTGGCTGTCATCCGAATACTCGATAAAGTAACCCCAGGTATTCAGGAGGTTGGACAGCCCTTGATACTTCGCATCACTGACAAAGCCGAGCGGCGCGACAAAGAAAATGGAATGAGTTGGCGCAATCGCCGAGCCGGTCAATGTCTGGGCGTTGCCGCTGATGAAGCGGAGCTCGGATTGACGCTGGTATTTAGTCGGGGCCGTGGCACTGTCGTAGTCCCAGTAAGTGTTCAGCGTGGCCTGGCTGAGCTTGCGCGTGATGGTCTCGAATCCTTCGCGGGCATTGCGAAACTGCTCGATCTTGGATGTGGTATAGCTCCAGGTCCGCTGCACGGCACCTGTCATGGAAAGAAGCATGAGCATGAGCATGACGAGGATGGTCATGGAGACCATGATCTCGATCAGCGTAAAGGCCCGGCGGCTATGCTTGGAAGCGAGTGCTTTCATTGGTTCTTGCTGACCAGGGTCGAGTAAATGTTATTGGGAACCACTTTGATTTTGGAGGGGTCGGATTGAAACGCACCGCTCCACAGGTTGCGCAACGGCGCGCTGCTGTCGTTTGCGGCCCCTGTTTCCTGGGCCAACTGCTGGTTGCTGGGGTTGTTGGCGATTTGAATGATGACCGTGGCGATCTTGTCGCTGTTCTCGGTTTCTCCCGTGGGACCGCGACTGGGCAGATCTGATTTGGGTGTAACTCGCGTCCTGACCCAGTAAACGATCTTCGTTTTCTCAACATTGGAGGGCGCACCGGGAGTCGTGGGCATGATCTCTTCTCCCTGATCATCAAAGTAGCGGTCCGGCTTGTTGAATGTCGTGCTCGCAGTGTAAGTGGCGGGCGGAACCAGCACATCAAAATCGGTCTGCTGGGCCTCGCTGAGCAACTGCTGCGCAATATGACCTCCAACCGAGGTGTTCATCGCCTGACGGAAGGTATTCATGCCGGAGGGAAAAAGCCCGACCACCACCACTACAGCAGACGCGACAATGCCAATCGCCAGTGTGACCTCCACGAGGCTGAAACCGGCAAAACTTGTCCACGCCCGCTTAGAGCGACGGGCGGAAATTCTTGATGTGTCCATTAGTAGGTTCGATTTGGAGGGTGAAAAAATTGGCTGGCGGCTTGGCCTGCGCGTCTTTGTCATTGAGACTATGCAAGGTCAAAAACCAGAGCGATGCCGCCGGAAGATTGGTGGATCCATCGGCATTGAACCGGAAGGATACGGAATCATAATTCGTGCCCATTGTGGACACGGATAACGTCTGGCTTCCAGACGTGGTCAGCGTGGGCACAGTAGGACTTGACGCAGCCGAGCCGATCAGCGTGGAAAGAGTGGCACCGGAATCGAACATCATCGATGACGACAGTCGCACCAGATTGCCCATGGCAGTCGCGGTGCCGGAATCCGCAATCTCAAACAATTGTATGGCGCGATATCGCCCGCTGGTCGCAATGTTCTTGTCTTCACCCGGCGTCTCGGGATCGCCGTAGCGATAAATCCGCACTTCCACCGAGCGGTTTTTGGTGAGCGCGGTCTGACGGGCGAGCGCGAACTGATCAATCACCAATTGCGCGCTCTGGGTAAGCTTCGAGCCGCGCAAGATCGAATTGACCGAGGGCACGGCCACACCAGCGATCAAGGCAATCAGCGTAATCACCACCAGCATTTCGATCAACGTGAACCCGGCCACGCAGACAGTTGCCGAAGATTTGCAAAGCCCGCTCAAGGTAATTTCACTGCTTCTTTGGCGTGGGATTAACATAAGTAATTAACTGAATGTATATCGTATTTACCCATTTTTGACAATAGCAAAACGCTTGTCGTTGAGAATAGTTTGGGGTGCAAATCCTGATTTGCGAACTTCACCATGCCCTTGATTTCTTCCCAGATGCAGCAGGACTCGCAACACCACTTCCCTATAGATTCAATGCACCATGCTCGACGATTAGTATGATCAGTTCAAAGGAGGCTTGCAACCGACAGCTAATTAGATTATGGTAATTATAACATCCAACCACCCCGAGAAAGCCATGCCTACTGTTAATATCGATAAAATCACCTATGACGGCCAGTATATGGTCATCAAGGCAAACGGTAAAAGATATCGCGTTCGCATCGAACAAGTTTCGGCCCGGCTCGCGCGTGCGGAACCAAAACAGCGCGAGTCCATCCGGTTCTCACCAGAGGGTTTTACCGTGCGATGGCCGTTGCTGGATCTCGATATGTCCGTCAACAGCCTGATGCAAATGGCGCAACTCGCGTGGTGAGTTCACTTGGCTGGATAAAGCCTGAGCAAGATGACGCGACCGAATTCCCGCATCATCTGTTCCATTTCCTCATTCACGGTCGTGACGCCCACGTGGATATGTGAGGCTCTGTTCCAAACGTCGTCCGTAGATTGCGCCTGAGATTCCACAAGTTCGTGAATCTCACGCTGCCAATGTTCCGGGCGCGGATCGCGCCGCCACGCGCCGCGACCACGCCCAAAATGCGCGACGGCCAGATAGCTCAGCAGCGCCAGCTTGACCTGCTCGCGGAAATGCTCCCGCGACCAATGCAGTTTGTTGTCCTCGCCGCGCACCAGATTGTAGGTCTTGATCAAAGCGTAGGCGCTCAATCCCCCGCCGAGTCCGCCCAGCAAGGCCCCCCCGCCGAAGGTCAGTCCACCCGCTTTCAAATCGACCACCAAACCCGCGAGCGCTCCCGAGGCGATGCCGCTCAACGCGCTCCACACCGCAGCCTCCACCTGCTGCGGCTCGGAAAAATCACGGCGCGCCGCCTTCAGCATTTCTCCTTCTGCATCACGACCTTCGAGACCGTGCAGTTCAATCAGCTTGTTCATCGCCTGCTCCGCGCGGCCCGCGAGCGACTCACTCAACTTCTGACGCGCCTCGTTCCATTCAGCATCGAGCGCGGATCGATTGAAGCCGATCTTTTGCAGCAATGATTCTTTTTTCACCGCGACACCATCAAGCGCATTGGCGGTGAGCTGATGAGCAAGAATTCGCATGGAATCGTAAAAGACTTCTTCGTTGCGGCGCGCCCAAGCTTTGTTCAGCCGCTCAAACGCGATCCCCTTTGGCTCCGGCAGCACACCCGAAATTTTTTCCATCAGCTCACCCTCCTGCACCCAGCACCGCGTGAAGGCATCCATGCTCAAGACCTCGCGCACGATGGGAAATTTCCCCAGATGATCGCGCCACACTTGCTCCTCCGCCGCTTCTTCCTCGGCAGGTCGGGGCGCACCTGTCTGATTGAGCAAAGCAATCACAGGCTTGCCGAGCCAGCCGAGAATTTCCATTTCATGACCGACAAACATGCCGCCCGCAAGGCTCTCACTCGCATTCACGAGATACAAAACCACATCCGCTTCATCGCGCACATTTTTCAATGCCTGCTGCGCGCACCAGAGCGGACGATTCGTAAAACGATCCCACATCTGGCTGAGAAACCACACCAGCTTGCGCTCCATGCGTTGCAATCGCGCCAGCAACCGCGCAGAATCGCCGAATCCCGGCGTGTCCCACAAGATCAACTGCCCGCCGCCAGACTCGATCAGCGTGTAGGCTTCATTGAAAAGGGTCACATGCGCCGCATCGCGAACATCGCCCACATCCCGACGCAGCAAGGTCCGCGCAAGCGTGGTCTTGCC
Organism: Verrucomicrobiota bacterium; assembly: GCA_043757085.1. Classification (GTDB taxonomy): domain Bacteria; phylum Verrucomicrobiota; class Verrucomicrobiia; order Verrucomicrobiales; family Verrucomicrobiaceae; genus VFKE01. The sequence goes on along the minus strand of JAYVQB010000211.1, from coordinate 3,768 downwards.
TGTATTCGTATGGGAGATGAGACTCAGGGTGATGTCGGATGGTGCGGACATGTCAGGTTATCAATATGGCATACGATTCCATGCGCGTCGCGCAAGTGGTGATCGGTCTGGCCGCGTTGTTCATGCTACAGCCTCACTGACCACGATTCACCCGCACCAACTGTCCGGTGAGTGACTCCATTTTCAAAAGCTCCGCATGAACCTTGGCGGCAAGTGCTCGAAAGTCAGAATTGTCCGTGCAAACGACAATTCCGGAGTGACTTGAGTTTAGGCGATGCAGGCGGATGAAATCACGCCGATTGTGCGTGAGAACGGCACGGCCATGACTTGAGGCAAAACTCAGAACTTCTTCATCTGGTATGCCAGCGTTCGATTTGCCGATGTCACGAGTCGTGAGCACGTCATGTCCGAGACGACGAAGTTCCTCCACCACAGGCAGCGGGAAGTTTTCGTTCGAATACAGCCGAGCACTCATGACTCGTCACCGTTCGCCGCGATCTCGCGATCCATCTCCTCCCGGTGCGACCGCGCGTAGTTCCAAGCATTTGTCAGGTCTTCGGCGTTAAGGGATGGATATGCGGCCAAGAGTTCCGCGTCCGTTTTGCTTTTGCGCCGCAGGGCTTCCAGCAACCATACTGCAATTCGGGTGCGAACGACCCGCGCCGAACCACCACAGACTTCGTCCTGAAAGTCAATGCCCGGATGCGCATCAGCCACCTCCAGCGCCACAAGCGAAAGAATGCGCATCTGGTCTCCTTTGGGCAGATCCAGCACGGCATCGCGAACGGTGTCGAAGGTCACAGTCATGCTCAAGTTTAGCATGAGTTATGAAAATAGGCGGGAATTTTTCATCAACACGGCATTCGCAAGCATTTGATAGGGACGTCGGATTTGCCACTGTCAAAATGCCCGCCGATGTTCTTCATGCCATCATAGGCGTAGCAGTTCAAATCCATGTGACGGGCAATCCCTCCATAACCCGTTTCCACAAATCCGCGCGGGCAGTCAAGCGCTGGACGGCATCGGAGAAACCAGCAGATCGTTTTTTCATCTCGGTATCATCCAGGGCGAGCAAGAGAGTCCCTGTGATTTTTGTCTGAAAATTTTCAACAAGTGCGCGCTGCACCTCGGCTTCCGGCGTGACTGAGAGATTGAAAACCACCATCAGCCGCGATGCTGTCGGTTTCCATGCAGCGATGAATTCCGCCTCTCCGCCCACGGGAATGCTGTGGCATTCGACCGGCCCCACGTCTCTCCACTTGGAATACGCCAGACGCCGCCACCGATCCCGCGCGGCATCGTCAATCACCAAACCATGCACCAGCACGCAGGCAGGCGCACCATCGCCCGTGATTGATGCTCGCAGATTACCCGCATAATCCATCCAGTCATTGCCGCGCAATGACATTGAAACCACCCGCCCCTCACGATGCTTCTCCAGCCATGCCAGCAACACCCGCGGCAGAATGACGAACAAGCCCAGCGTGGCTGCATACAGATGAATCCACGGCAGGGCCTCGCCTGGTTTTACGGCAGCCACATCAGTCCTGCGCCGCATCTCAGGCAATTGGTCGAGAGGAATTTCGATGCCGGTGATTCGCGAGGCAGGGGTGAACAGCGCATTAAAAAATACGCGCGTGGAATTTTCATTAAGCAGCGTGCTTTCCCAGACCGCCCGATATTCCCGCGACCAGCCACGCGCATACATGCCGACGGCTCCACCGAGCGCGAGCAGGGCCGCGCCAATGTGAAGCCATGCACGCAAACGGAAGCTCATGCGACGCAGCATCACGGGCCAGGCAAGTTCGCGGAAACGCAGCGTGACCTGCGGGTTATCTTTTGCGTTTTGATTTCCGATGATGCGCAGTAAAATTTTGTCCATCCAATGTGGAACAGCATTCGCCTGCGGATGGCGCAGACCATGAAAGAGACTCAGCAGCATGATCACCGTATTCCATGCGAGAATCGCAATGAGCGGCAACGCGAGCAGATTGATCTCGCGCTCCTGACCGAGCGCGGCCAGCCACCAGCCAGCGATAAATGCTGCGCCCCAGACACACCATTTCATCCAGCCCGGAACGCCAAACGCAACTGAGGCATGATCGCCAATTTTTTCTTCGAGCAACTTCGCACGACCGACCAGAAACTTGGCGGTGTCGGTTTGACTGGCCATGGCTTGCGAAGCTGCGCGCCTTGTCTCGGCATTCAGAATGCTGCCCGCCTCGTCCGTCTCTTCAACAGCACGAACACGCAGAATTTTATGAAAGTCACACCATTTCACTTGGGTAAAGGCTCGCTGAGTTTAATCGGCATGGCAAGCATTCCGCGTCGTCTTCATCCATGACGGAATTTAACTTCGCGCACCACGGTTTTGCCGAATCGTTCCTGAAGCTTCTGCACCAGCCGGGCTTTTTCCATGAGCAAGGTGTGGTGCATCGCCGGTTGCAACACCCGCACCGTGAGAACTCCGCGCTTCAGGCTGTCCGGCATCGTTTGCTGGGCGATGAATCCGCCCACGATTTCCCGCCAGGCGGCAGCGGCATCATCAAGCCGGAGCGCATCGTCGAGCTTCCATTCCTTGAGCAAACCTGGAATGATGGATTGCAGCGTGACGATTGGATTGTCGATCAAGGGCGCGCCCATCGCTCCCCGCCAGTCGGCGACGAGCTGATGACGGAGCCGTTGCTGTTTCGATGCGCGACGCATAAGAAGCACAGGCGATATGGCCCGTGCAATTGACGCGCATGATGCCCGTCATTCCATCATCTGACAACTGGCAAGTTGCCGCAGTCAGCTTACTCGCCGTCGGAGCCGATGGCCTCCACGGGGCATCCAGCCATCGCTTCGTCGGAGAGGCGTTGTTCCTCTTCGTTTTCCGGCTGCTTGAAAACATAGCTGTGACCGCCATCGTCATCACGAGTGAAATTGGCGGGCGCAGTTTCGCGGCACAGGTCACAGTCGATGCACTGATCATCCACGTAGAATTTACCGGAGGCGTTTTGGGAATACTTGTTGGCGACGTCTGCCATGATGCTTGGGTGTTTTTTGAGTTGGCGCGCAAAGACTAAAGGCTAGTGCCGGGGATTCAAATGATTTTTGGGGATTTTGCCGGGCTGGTGCAAACCACATCGGCGTTTCGACGCCAACCCACTTGAAGCAGGAGCCATGCCTCTTTATTCGTATTACGCTTTGCGGGTCGAGAGGCTGGTTGGGATGCGTCGGGCAATATCCCACCTTGCAAATTCCACGATCAACTCCCTGTGCCCTCCGCTCTACTCTCTCACTTCAAAAACTTATCCCGGCCTCCCTGAAACAGCCTGAAATTTGCCCACAGACCAAAACGCCTCACAAGCAGGCTGTTTCAGGGAGGCCGGGCAGATTGTCGGCTATCGACACTTGAACTATTTGACTTCCCCCCCGGAGAAGCTGGCTACAATTCTCGATGACTCACCCGCATCAAATGTCATGTTTTGACTTCCCCCCCCGGAGAAGCTGGCTACAATCTTCCGAAGCTGCCAAGGCACGACAAGGAAGTTTTGACTTCCCCCCCCGGAGAAGCTGGCTACAATGCAGTAAAGATGTTTCCGACTCCGCCCACGGTTTTGACTTCCCCCCCCCGGAGAAGCTGGCTACAATAAAAGGATGGGTCACAAGATTTATCATTGGGTTTTCTGGGTATGCACTTGACTCAACCACCCCCAATATCTAGTATAACTGGTGGCCGAGAACGAAGATTATCCGAGGACTCTTTCGGAGATGGAGGAGCGG
>JAYVQB010000210.1:0-7828 GCA_043757085.1 Verrucomicrobiota bacterium | reverse complement strand
AGGCAAAAAGATCTTCGCGAAGTAAGTTGGCGGAATATGCCCGCTGTGTCGGCACCCGCAGAATTGGGATGCTCGCTGCGGCGAGGGCCGCGTCCTTGAAATTGTCAGTCTTCCTCGCCTTCGCGCTGTCGTGGGAACTGTCGTCCAGCTCGATGACTACGAGCACCTTAAACGTCTCGGGATGGCAGGCGACGAAATCCACATGTTTGTTGCAGATTCGATTGAATGCCCGTCGCCAGATGTTTTTGGGCAAACCGCGCTTGGTCTGGATGATGTCAGCCAGACGGACTTTGGCGAAGACATGCAGTTCTGGTGCGACGGCCTTATGCAGGACGATAAAGAATTTGCGCTCCGGCGGCGTGAGCAACAGGTCTATGGGATCGTAGGGATGTTCGCTCGTTTTCTTTGAGACGACAACCACCAGCAGCCCTAGCAAAAGGACGACGGCGACGGCGACGGCGATTACTTCATTTGGATTCGTGAACATTAGTGCGAAGAACAATAGCGCAAGGCGCTGCGCGAGGCCAGCATGAGTTGCACGGCGCTACTCGACGGACGGTCTTCGCACCTTTCGCACTTACCAGATGGATGTAACAGAGACATCTATTCAGTCGGGCGGGTGGAATAATTGGGCTGCCTACTCTCCTTCATCAATCTCCTTGAGAGTAACCCCGTCCTTTCTTCTCCATTCTTTCGGCCCGCTCGCTCCACCACCGTGAATGACTGATGCCGCAACGGGTGGACTGGAAAACTCGGAGTCCTTTGTGAACGTGTAGAAATCGCCTTGCTTGATCAGGGCAATGCTGGGTTCAGATTTGGCACCGTGCTGAGCGATTGGCGTCAAAAGCTCGGAGCCGAGGACGGGTAGGAGTTGGCGGATGCGGGCAAGAAACACCTCCATGTCCTCCCGGTCGGACTCGGGGAGTTTTGACCCAGTGGATTGGTTCTGTTCCAGAGTGAACCGACCAATCTTTCCGGCTTCCGTGAGCAGTCGTCCCTAGCCACTTCGCGGCAGAGGGAAGGAACTGGATGTCATACGGCATCGCCCCAGAGCTTCATCAAGTCCTCAAGCCGTGGCGCGGTCTTGCCATCCCATTCACTTAAGGCGGCATCCGATGCGCGGATGTCCTCTGTATCCTCGCGCAGACGATGCAGCCACGCATCGCGAGACTCCGCCCATAGCGCATCATAGAGGGTTTCCCTCTCATCAGGCGGCAGCGCGTGGATTTGCTCAAGAACAGCGGCAGTGCTCATTTCTGCACATTACACCGCTCTCTTGCTCCGCTTATCCAGTGACAATGTGACAGCGATTTGAACAAATCAGCGTCCCCGCTGGCGGATGCTTTATGGCGTGAGCACTTTTAGCCCGGCGGCTTTGGCGAGCGCGATTTGCCGCTTGTCCGTCGTGGCTAGCACCGATGCTCGCAAATGCAGTGAGAGTGCCACATGCATCACGTCCAGCGTGCGGCAATGCGTGGCGGCAGCATGAGCAGTGGAGAGCCGCGCAGCGGTGGTGAAGGCGCGCTTCCAGTCCGGTTCCGCCCATTCGAGTGCCCCGGTTCGAACATCGGCAGCGATGTTTGCCAGAGCCTTCGCTACATCAGCCGGAGTGATTTCACGCCGGGCTTGCTTGAGGTGCAAGGCGTTCACAAGTTCAACACGGTGAAAATCCGTGAACGCTATCGGCCCTTCCTGTGCCGCAAGCGCGAACGCTTGAGGCGAATCAGCCTCGTGCGCATAGAGTTTCAACAGTAGGCCAGTATCAAAGCAAAGGGGCATCGCTGAATCAGAAACGATCCGCCCTCATTTCCACAAGCAGCGGAGTGGAGTCTGGCACGATACGATCACCGTAGTGCGCTTTGAGACGTGCGAGAGCGAACGCTGCCCACGCCTTCATGTCCGGCTTGTGACGGCGCACGGCCTTTACGCTTGCGCGACGCGGCTTGGTTTTGGTGGCAGTGCTCATGGTTGCATTCTACGCCGCCCCGCGCCCGTTCGCAAGGCGGCAGTGCGCTGCTTGTCGAATGCGATCATGAATGAGAAAGGCGCGCAAATAAAAATACGGAATAGAAATGGTGTGCATTATCGTAGCCAATTCTCACATTGAATGAATGACGAGTTGCGCTACGGGCGACCGCACCGCCGTTCCAGCCATTTCTGCAAGTCCCCATCTGGACACTCGCCGAATTGCGCGCGCAACCAATCGCCAGTGATTTCTGAAAGTAGCACGAGCGTCTTTTGCGGTTCGCCTCTCCGCTCCGCAAGCAGATAACCCGCCTCCCGCCGTATCACACGCAGTTCATACGACTTGCTCTGCACTCCGGCGGGGTAATTGGCGTGCCAGAAATGCAGTGTCAGCAGTTTCCGGCGCGGCGTCTGTGGAGTGCAGGCAAAAATCCATATAGGCGATAAGTGCTCCTCTCCGCTCAATAGAAAAATGTGCATGGCATACCAGCGCAACGGACAGATGCTGAAAAGCTTAGTCATCGAATGAATTCGCGTCAGCTTCGACACTGCAATTTCAGCCCGAAAACTCATCATGTCTTCCCGCTCAGAACGGAACACTACCTTGCGTCGTCGCATTTTGCCCGGCGCGCTCATCGGCTCATATCATTTCATCTTCCTGTTTCACACGTTGGGTCTTCGTCTTCTTGTTGGCAGAGGTCTTCGCTTCATCGCCTGCGCGTTGGAGATTGAGAGCTAGGAGACGTTCAAGGATTTGTTCATCGCTCAAGTCTGCGGGCCAGCCATAAGCGGCGGTGACGGCGGCATCCAGTTTCGCGTGAGCGTGAGCTAGCCATGCGGGGCGTTCATTGTAGAGGTTGGTCAGCGTGCGTTTTTGCAGCTTCGCGGCGCACTCGGCGTCGCGCGGTTCCGTTACGGGATAGCGCACCGTTCCGATGCCTTGCTGCCGGATTGCTGCTGCGCCGCCGCCGCAAGGTGGCTTGATCAAGGTTGCGTTCCCGAGGCCGAGAGGGTGCGAAGGGCGTCCGGCGTGAAGTCGGCATCTTTGTAAGTCACGTCGTAACGGCTTTTGGAGCCTTCGAGTTCGGTCACGGAGTCGGAGCCGGCGCGTTGAATGACGAGGGTTGCGGGGACAGGGCGGTCGGCATCGTTCTTGGCGACGCGGGTGGTGTTGATGCGGCGTTCCATCTGGCCGGAGGCGAGATGTTTTTCAATGCGCATGGGGACGAGTTTTTTGACATCAATCCAACTCCGCACCTTGGCATAGGCGCTGTGATCATTCTTGCCGGGCTTGGATTCCAAAATCTGGCAGGGAATGCGATCTATGGTTTCGGTGCCGACGATGGTCTGATTATCCCAGGCGAAGAAATTTCCCACCAGATCTTCGTAAGAAAGGTCGCTGCCAAAAACCGCGTCCTTCATCTGGGCGGCTGTCAGAGTCTTCATCGAATCCGGCGGAACGAAAACGGTTCCGTTGGCGGCTTGATTTGGCGACTTATGCAATAGGATGGATTCTCCTTTGCGTTCTTTGGGCCAGAGCACCTGATAGATAATGTCGGTCGCGGCATTAGTGCGGCGGGTTTTGATCTGCAATTGCAGCACGGTCTTGGGGCCTTCGGCGGTTGGCTTGATCTCCATCTTCACGCGGGCGGAGGACGATCCATCCTGAATCGCGGCACTGAGACGGGAGGCGATGTCCTGGGCGTTTGGCGCAGCTTCTTCGGCAATGCCGCGAGTGCTGACTAGGGCGAGCGCAAGGAGTGAGACGGGGAAGGCTTTCATATTATGCGGGTGCTTTGATTGATTTTTTAAGCGTGTGCAAATAACTGACAATTTATGCGTTTGTGTTGTGGGCTGCTAACCCCATGAATGAGGGCTAGCAGCCCACAACACTTCAACTATTGAGCGCGAGGGCGGGCGACAGTTTTGAGCTGCGCCATGCGGGATAGAGGCCGCTGATGACGCCGACCACCACTGCGATGGCGACGGAGGAGAGGAGGAGTTGGGGATTGAGGTCGGGTTCGAGAAGTCCGCGGATGTCGGTGACATGCTCCAGAATGAAGACGCCTAGAACTCCCAGCGCGACTCCGACAACGCCACCGAGGAAGCCCAGCATGGCAGACTCGCAGAGCACCATGCTGACGATGCGCATACGCTTCCAGCCCACGGCGAGCAGGATGCCGATTTCATGGGTGCGCTCAAACACGGTCATCAGCATGGTGTTCATGACGCCAAGAACGCCGACGATGATGGCGAGAAACGAGGTGCTCTTACTCATGGCCTGGGCGATACGGAATCCCTGGCTCGTGCTCACGACTTCGTTGGCTACTTTGGCACGGCCTTCCGGGAAGATTTTATTTATTTCTTTACAGAGATCAGCCGCTTGCTCACTGGTGGTTCCGGGAGTCACGCGGATGTCAATGATGTTCACCCTGCCCACATTGCTGGAAACTTCCTGTAGCACTTGAAGGGATAGAATGATGGCTCCGTTTTCCACGACGGATCGGCCATCTACGATGCCGACCACAGGCAGTTCGTCAGCTCCAAGTTGAACGGTATCGCCAACTTTTTTCTTCAAAACTTCGGCTGCTGTGAGACCGAGAACCACAGCTCTTTCAGTGCCGTCTTTCAGCATCCTGCCTTTGACCACTTTGAGTTTACCCCAGGTGAATCCACCCCAGGCCCGGCCTGAGATCATAGTCATTGGCGCATCTTCGACACTTTCCATCTGAAACAACACGGAAGTGGTTTCCGCGACATGCGGCAGCTTCGCAATTTTGGCTTCGAGCGCGGGATCAAAGACCTTCGGAAGGAACGATCCCGACATGTTGCTGACGACGACATCAATGCCGATGGCGGCCATTTGATTTTCCATGCTCTTCTTGTAGCCATCAGCGATTCCGACCAGTGCCACGACGGCGGCGATGCCGATGGAAATGCCGACCAGGGTGAGACCGGTGCGGACGGGGCGGCGGATGAGGCCGCGAAAGATGATCGTAAAAAATGTCATGATCAAGATAGGGTGGAGGGCGATGGAACAACGCGTCCGTCTTTCATGCAAATGGTTCGCGTTGCGCGCTCGGCGATGGTGAGATCGTGGGTCACGAGCACGAGAGTCATGCCGATGTCTTGATGGAGCTGAAGGAGGAGTTCCATGACTTGGAGAGCATTGTCACTGTCGAGGTTGCCGGTGGGTTCGTCGGCGAGAAGGACAGACGGGCCATTGGCCAAGCTGCGGGCGATGGCGACGCGCTGTCTTTCTCCGCCGGAAAGTTTGGCGGGGAAGTGATTGAGCCGGTGACTGAGTCCGACGGATTTCAACAATTCCGCTGCGCGATCCGCCCGCTGTTTTCTGGAGAGATTTCCTTCAAACATCGGAACCTGAACGTTCTCCGCCACGGTAAAGGTCGGCAGCAAATGGAATGCCTGGAAGATGAAGCCGATTTCGTGGGCGCGATAGGCTGCGGGATCTTTGATGTCGGGTAGCGATTGCCCGCGATAATTGAGAGTTCCTTGGTCGGGGCGATCAAGTGATCCGAGCATCGCTAGCAAGGTGCTTTTGCCGCAACCACTGGGGCCGGTGATGGCGATGAACTCGCCTTCCTGAATTTTGAAATCCACACCGCGCAGGGCGACAACTTGTCCGCCATCGAATTGCTTGGCCAGTCCGACTGCTTCAAAGACAACTGTGTTCTTACCAGTATTTTTTTCTGTCATGGTCAGGTGCTTCGGGTCGGACTTAGATTAGAATCAGGCCAATGACTGCCGGCGCGCGGGTCGGAGAGATGCCGCAGCAAGTGCAAGATGGCGCTGCTGTAACTGGGGAACGGAGTAATTTCTCCCTCGGCATTAGGCACCAGCAAATCCGCGTGCACCGGCAGTTCGTAATGCGGCAAACCGGCGCGAAGATGATGCACGGCGTGATAGGGTTCGTGGAGCAACGTGACCGAGAGGAAGCGGCCAGACGATGTGTCAGCGATGATGCTGCGGGTCGCGCTTTTGGCCGTGTGACCGCTGAGACCGACATGCTCGATGTATTTTCTCCAACTCTGGAGATTGCCCCCGATGAATCCGGGAAGAAAATAGATCCACAGAAAATAAGTCCAGAGATGAAACCAGGCAACGAATGCGATAATCGTCGGCCAGACAAGGAGCATCAAAAGATACTCGCCCCATATTTTTCGGCGGACCTTGCGGTTGCGCACAAAAGATTCCTTTCGGAAAAACATGCGCCCAAAAAGAAAGGGCGTGAACAGAATCCCGAAGTTCAGCTCAAAAAATGCTGCAAGACGACGCGCCCAGCGCGGGCTGTCCACGTTCACAAAAGGCCACAATTCCTCATCACGCTCGGTGGCCAGATATAAGTGATGCTTCTGATGGGCGGCGCGATAAAGGGTGAAGCTCATCAAACTCAAGGTCCCGATCAGCAGTCCGTCCAGATCATTGAGCAGCCGGCTCTTGCGCAGATTGGCGTGGGACGCCTCGTGAAATCCGATCAGCATCCCGTGCATGAAATGGCTGGTCAAAAGCATCAGCGGCAGAGCCAGCCAAAATCGTTGATGATAAACGGCCATGCCCACTCCCACCTGGCATACCAGCAAACTGGCGGCGACGAGCGGGAAGGCCGCGCGGCTCACCCAGTGCGTATGGCCGTGTTCTTCATCAAGCGGTGCGCCGAGAACAGGATCAATCGAAGCCTCGATGGGTTCTGTTAGAGTATCTGTGGTTGGCGATGACATCATGAAGACTTTTCTGTGGCAACTACAATACGTCCATCAGGACTTCGACATACGCTGGATATCACGGACTGGAACAGGGCGTCCAATTCGATGAGGTCAGCCTTGGAAAACATATCCTGTCGGTATAGCCACACAACCTCTAATTCAGACGCGACCTCGGTAATTTCGCAAGCGAGATCAAAGCGCGCGGTGCCAGTCGAGCGCATCCGCAATTTTGTCGAGATGCGCGGAAGCACCACATCGGGCACCGGATGATTTTGCAGCGCGAAGCGCACATCAAAAAGCGTATGTGCCCCAGGTTTGCGCGGAGCCTCAACGATGCGGGCCAGCTCGGCGAAGGGCACGGCATTGGAGAAACAATCGACGGCTGTTTCATGCATGGCCTTGAGATGATCGGAGAAAGCGCGTGTCGGGTCAATCTGACCCCGCAGCGGAACCACGCCTGAGAAATATCCCATCGTCTGGCGAACCGCTTCCTTGTTGCGATTGGCCACCGGAGTTCCCACCACAATGTCATCCTGCCCGGTCCATTTCCACAATGTGGCCTGAAACGCCGAGAGCAGTGTGCTGTATAAAGTAGTTCCGCTCTTTACCGCCAGATCGCGCACGGCGCGAGTCAGTTTCGCCGGGAGCGCAGATGCCCAGCGGTTCAAGGAGCCGGTGCTACGGACAACTTCTGTTCGTTGATTCCAAATCTGCCGCGAGCCATCAAGGTGCGACTTCCAGAACGAGGCGCGGCGTTCCAGTTCAGCCGGTTGCCAGAAAGCGCGTTCGGCGGCAGCCCATTCATTGTAAGTTTGTGGCACGGGTGGAAGACTGCTTTTTAGTCCAACCAAATTTGTCGCCACTGCTTTGCGAAGACCTTTCAATCCCATGACGTATGCCGTGGAGAGATCCTGCACGAAGACTCCGAGCGACCAGCCATCGGCTATCGCATGATGAATGGAGAATGCTAGGATGTGATCTTTGGCATCCCGCTTCAGGACATCAACTCGATGAAGCGGTCCTCTCAGAAAATCGAAAGGCTTGCGGTAAGTCTCCCGCATAATTTCTTCGAGCGCTTCCGGGCGGGCTTCATTGGAACTGAGTTCGCGATAGCTCAGCAGCGATGATCCCGTGGCGCG
>JAYVQB010000209.1:0-2049 GCA_043757085.1 Verrucomicrobiota bacterium | reverse complement strand
GGCATCATCCTCAAGTCCACACCCGGACCCGGCACCGCGACTGGAGCGGGCGGCTACATGACTTTCTACATCCCGCCCGGCACTCAGGTGATGAATGCGGAATACGGGGCGCTCGATTCAACAGGTAGCTTTGTCGCACGAGCCATTAAAGGGCCGTCCATCATGGCGATCGGAGATGGCAGTTTAGGTTCGACTGCAACACCCGGCATGATCGGCGCAATCCTGCCCGCGATTCCCGGCATCGGAACTCCGGGGCTGAATGCGGCTGGTGTCCAGTCCACCCCGGTCACAGCTTCGGGTTCTCCCAGCGGCACCCTGGCTGGTGTCTATGGCGACACGGGAATTTTCTATTCCACAAGTCTCGACACCGTGTGGCAAAGCTTCACGAGCAGTGGCGGCTATGACGGCAACACGGGCACCAGCGACAACGTCTTGACGAATAACCGCGGTATCGCGATGACGCCCACAACGAAGTGGGATGCGGAGCAGCTCATCGCCTACGGATTGAGCAGCCCATCCGCACCCGTGATTGATCCGAACGGTCGCGGCAATACCCCATGGGGCCTGGGCAGCGGGGTCGCAGGTCCACAGAGTGGCTACGCATGGTCGTTCAAGCGCTCGCTTTATCAGTCCATCGGCGACATGAAACAATCCATCGTCGTCGGTCCTTGGCAGCGCATTCAGTATCCCGGCTCCTCCATCAGCAAAGACGTCCCCGGAACGAAATCCACCGCGCTGGGTTACGCCACATCAGACGCCAGCTCGATAGGCGTCGTTCTGAACCCAGCCAACCCCCTGCCACCGACTCTGAGCCTCACAGACAGCACCAGCCCCAAGGCCATCCGCGTCTCCGAAGGCGGTCTTGTCCTCGGACATTCTGAATACGCCCGTGTGCAGTTGAAGATCATCGCCGATGTCGGCCAGCCCAACTCACCCTTCGCGGCAGACGGTTGCTTCGAGATGAACACCGATGCCTTCGGCGGTGACGCTGGCGGTGAACAAGGCGGCAAAGATCACCTGTGGCGCTATTACGCCCCTACCACCCAGACCGTGCATCCTTGCGCCATGGTGCAGAAAGTTTTCAATAAGTCACTTATCGGAACCGGAACTAATTCCTCATTTCAAATCGCCGTCATCAATACCGGTGTTACGCCCTTGGACAACGTCGTGGTTACCGATCCCATGCCTGCGGGCTTGACCTACTTAAGCGCGTCGCCCGCGCCATCCTCCACATCTCCCCTGACTTGGAACCTCGGCACCATGGCCGCCAACAGTGTGAAATTAATCACCGTGAACTACACCGGAACCGGAACCGGAACGCTTTATAACACCGCTTCCATGAGCGCCACGCGTGCCGGGGTTCCTGTCACGACATCGGGCATAGATAGCGTAACCATCGGCGCATTTTCCGATCTAACTCCCACCAAGACCGTCACACCCTCAAACACCAATCCCGGTGGCTCGGTAACTTATACCATGACCATCACCAACGACGGCAGCAGCACCAATGGCACGCCGCTGGTCATTACGGAAAACTTACCCACTGGCTTCACTTATCAAAGTTACGGTAGCGCACAAATCAATGGCGGTGCGGCCGCCGCTGGAATCGTTACCGTGAATTCCACGAATCCAGCCCTGCCTGTTTTCACCATCAGCCAAGGCATTCTCCCCGGAAAGAATCTGACCATCACCTTCACCACCGCTGTTTCGGGTTCCCAGGCAATAGGTGTTTACGGTAACACCCTCTCGATGAATTATGAGAGCAAGATCGTAACCTCAGGAGTGCTCGCGCCCGTCACAGTCGGCGGCGGACGCATCGGCGACACGGTCTTCCGCGATTGGAATGGCAATGGCATCCAAGACGGCACGGACGAGGGTATCTCGGGAGTCACGGTGCAACTCTTTGCCTCCAACGGCACGACCTTGCTGCAAACCAAGACCACGGACGCGTCCGGCCAATATCTCTTTACCGGACTTAATGCAGGAACTTATGTCGTCAATGTAACTCCTCCCGCAAGTTATACCCCTACTTATGACCTGGATGGCATC
>JAYVQB010000208.1:0-7881 GCA_043757085.1 Verrucomicrobiota bacterium | reverse complement strand
CGCGCGCTTCTTCCAGCTTGCGTTTCGCCGCGCCCGCCTCGCGATAAAGCGATGATGGATTGTGCCAGTGCCTATCGCTCGCCAGCAGCCACGCATCGCGCGCAGCGTCGCTCAGCGGCGTGGTGGCGTTGAAATCAAAGTAGCCGTTCATTTTGTAAGTAGTAGCCGACGTAAGGAGGCTCAATATAAATTGCTGCTGGCTGTCGGTAGCCGCGAAAAGATTAGAGCCTCCTTACGTCGGCTGCTACGAAATCCGTTCCGCTGCTGCATACACATTCATTTTGTCGCCTCGCAGAAAGCCGACCAGCGTTTGTCCGCTTTCTTTCGCGAACTCCACCGCCAAACTGCTCGGCGCGGAGATGGCGGCGACCACCGGAATGCCGCCCGCGAGCGCTTTCTGCATGAGTTCAAAGGACACGCGACCGCTGACCATGAGGATGTGATTCTCCAGCGGTAGCAACCCGGCGCGCAAGGCGTGGCCGAGTGCTTTGTCCAAGGCGTTATGCCGCCCCACATCCTCGCGCAGAACGATGATGTTGCCATCACGATCAAAGATGGCACTCGCGTGAAGCCCGCCGGTTTGGTCAAAAGTTTCCTGCGCAGCGCGAAGTTTGTCCGGCAAGCTTTGCAACAACGCGGAGGAAACTTTGAGCGACGAATTCACCGGTGGAAAATTACCGAATACAGCATCGAGCGTCGCCTTTCCGCAAACACCACAACTGCTGCTGGCAAAAACGTGGCGCGTGAGTGAATCCCAGTTCACCTTGACGCCTCTTGTGAGCAGCACGTCGGCGACGTTGCCGCCCTCGTTCGTCGCGGGACAGAGCGTGATGTCAAAAATGTCCGCCGCACTTTTTACCACGCCTTCGCTTAAGAGAAATCCCGCCGCGAGTTCTTCGTCATGCCCCGGTGTGCGCATGGTGATGGCGATGCTCCGGCCTTCGACGCGAATCTCCAGCGGCTCCTCGCGCGCCACCCAGTCGGTGGCAGTGCGAGCCGTGCCGCGCTCAAGGCGCGTCAGTTCGATGCGGGTGGCGCGGATTTCGTCCATGCGTATTCTTCCGGTGTATTGGCGTTGAAGAAAAGCGGAAGTTCATCCGGCTGCAAGTCCCGCACTTTCATCAATCCCGCCGCGACGAGTTGCCCGACCACGTTTTGCATTTTGTAATTCTGTTCCTGCAATGCCGCACGCATCAGCGGCAGTGCGCTCACTGGATAGACGGCGCACAATGGCTCGAAGCCCCCGGGCCCGCGACAGACGATGCCATCGCCCGACTCGATCATTGAGAACATGAAGGCATTCGTCATGCACGGCATATCCACAGCGATGACGAGCAGCGGCAACCGTGCAATTTCCAAGCAGCGCACGATAGCTCCGAGCGGACCCGGGTTGTCAGGCGGATCGATAATGTGATCCGCGAGAAGGGTTTTGAAATCTTGTTCACCGCGTCGCGAAAGCAACAGGCGTTCAGGATTTAGCTCGATGAGCTTGCCAATTTGCACGCGCCACAACGGGGCGCCACACCAGTCGAGCAAGGCCTTGTCGCATCCCATGCGCGCGGATTTTCCGCCTGCCAACAACGCTGCGACGAAGTTCGGTCGCTTTGTTCCCTCTGCACTCATGCCTCGCCGCGCCGCAGCACGCCATCGCTGAGTATCTTAGCGCGCAGTCCGCCGTTTCCGCGCAACGCTTCCTCGGCGCCCTCGGCAAACACACGGTTCATCCAATGACACGGCGCGGCTTCTTGAGTGCCGAGAAAGCGCACGCCCTGAATTTCAAATTCACGACCGATGAATGAATTGAGATCGACATCGCGCACCAACACATTGCGTCGGAAGGTGGACGGCGGCAGGTTCCCCACCCCGAATCGCGCGCACATATCCTCATAGACTTCCATCGAGAAGAAAGTGATCTGACCTTTGAAGTCTTCCTTGAAATCAAAAAAACGGTCACCGCGAATCCCGCGCCCGGCCACGCATTCAATGCTGTCTGCTTCCGCCATTGGCGCATCGCCCGGCTCCTGGCCGTGATGTCCGATAAAGTTGTGCGCCGGCGAGATATAGAGATGTTCCAAGGTCATGTTGCGATCAGGATGGATACGATGTGCGGACGATCAGGCAAGTAACAGCTCCCTTTGTTCTTCTTTCACCAGTGACCAGGCCTCATGCCCGCGCTGCCGCAGGTCACGGGCAAACTCTGTGGTGGAACCGTGGACGGTATAGATGAGTTGCGGCCTTGTCTGTTCAACGCACAGCAACAGTTCATCATAATCCGCATGATCGCTGAGCGGAAAAACTTCATCCACGCCGAAGCGATATTTTGCGCTCTTATTCAAAGCCCAGCCTGTCAACATCGCGGTGCGGCAGTTGTTTAATTTTCGCATGGCGTGAACTCGCTGCGGCGGTGCGATGACGATATGTCCCGCAGCTTCGCCGATCTTCAACGGACGATGCTCGGGAAAGGTGAATCCGCGCGCGGTGAAGATCGCATTCATCTTCGCGATGGATTGGTCAATCATCACCGGATGGCCGGCACCGGCGAGCAGGGCGAGGATTTCCTGGGCCTTGCCCAAGGAGTAACCGAGCAGCAGCGGGATACCGTTGTGTTCAAAAGTCGCGCGAACAAAGGCCAGCACATCTGCCGCCACTTTCTCGCGCGCTGGAAACTTGTATTGTGGCTGACCGAAGGTGGTCTCCATGATGAGGGTGTCGGCTTGAAGAAGCTCAGCAGGCTCGGCGGTCAGGCCATGAACCAGCTTGAAATCGCCTGTGTATAGAAGAGTGGCTCCATCGCGAATCCGCGTGATGTGCAGCATGGCGGAGCCGAGGATGTGCCCCGCCGGAAGAAGTTGCAGTGAAAAGCCATCCAACTCCATGGGCTGGCGATAGTCCCGCCATTGCAACTCCCCTGCGCGGGGTCTGCCGTAACGCGCCTCAATCAGTGCATGCGTAGCGCGTGAGCAAATCGTGAACTGGTGCCGCGCGTAGTGATCGCTGTGCGCGTGAGAGATGAAGGCGCGCGCCTTGCCGCGAGGCGGATCCAGCCATAGATCAAGCTCTGGCAGAAGTATGCCTTTGCGGTAGCTGACTTCGACGGGCGGTGGCATTGAGTGGCTGAAAATTGGTTGCGGGAAACGGGATGGCCGAAGACCGGGGGCTGGGCTGCCCCTTTCTTTTCCCCGTCGTCGCGTTGACATTCTCACTTCGTTCCCTATTCTGCACCCGTTATGACCTTGCGACTCCCAATATTTCTCTGCCGGGCCGCCGTGTGCGCCGGCCTCGGTTTGATGATAGCTTCCTGCAGCAGCACGAAGACCAAGCCCGCCAGCACGGGCGGAAAGATTGACAAGGTCAAATACTACCACCTTTCGGATCTAAACAAACCCATCGTTGCCGCCGAGCCCTCCATTAGTTTTGAGAGGCAGTATCTCTTGCACGGTGCCGTCACCAAGATAGAGCGCGAGGCCAGACAGGGTCATTATTATGCTGTATTCTGGCAGGCGACCGACCGCTCACAACCTGTGAAAGTCCGTCTGGAATATCGCCAGCAAAAAACCGGCGCCAAGGTGATGATGGTCGAGCAGGAAGTAGCCGCACCCAAGGGCAGCAATGTGACCAAGTTCTACATCATTGGCGAGACCTACGTGACCAATGGTCCTGTCACTTCATTCCGTGTCAGCCTGGTGCGCGGCAAGCAGGTTCTGGCCGAGGAAAAATCCTACCTCTGGGAGTAGCCCAAATCTCCGGCGCGTGTGGCCTTGAAATGGCACACGCGCTTTTTTGTATTCATCCTTCAAAGAAACTCGTTCGTAATTCAATATGGGAGCAGTCCCCTCCATCACCCCATGACCACTCCCGCCCCGATTCTCATTGGACAAGTCAGCCAGCTTGTCTGGATGCGCGTTGAAGGGAAAGGTTCGTTCCAGAACAGCGTGCAGGTGAAGCGCTGCTTTCAGACGATGATGGAGAAGGGTGAGAAACATTTCATCGTGGATCTGGAGCGCTGCCCGATCATGGACAGCACCTTCCTCGGCACACTCACCGGTGCGGCGCTCAATCTGCGCGAGACTGGCGGCGATGTCTGCGTGCTCAATGCCAACACCCGCAACCAGCAACTTCTCACCAGCCTGGGTCTCGACTATATCCTCGACATAGATTACGAGGGCACCAAGCACTGTGAAGAGCGCCGCCAAGTTTGCGCCGAACTCGGAACCTGCGCGGAAGCGGACAAGCCATGCAGCAAAGCCGAACAAGCCGAACATGTGCTGGAAGCGCACAAAGCGCTGACCAACGCCAACGAACAGAACGCCGGGCGCTTCCGTGACGTGATTGAATTTCTCGAGAGCGAGCTGCATCCGAGGCCGGCCTGAGTGGTTTGATGTGGAAGATGGGACTCCTGTCCCGTCAGAGTCCGGCGGGTCTCGAGACCCGCCGAACGCTGCCGAAACTGGAGCTTCAACTTCCGTTGTCAGTCACACCATTGAATGTCCGCGTTTGCCGCATTGCACACCGGCATACCTGCGTTAGTTTCCTCACTGCATGTTTGGCTGGATTGTCACGGCGGTATTGTTTCTCACCATATTGGTGGCGGCATTTGTCGTCTGGAGAAATTGGCGGCGATGCTTGGCGCAGATGGACGCCTTCCAGCTCGAAGATCAGGAACGGGCATCGCGACGCAGAAGAGTATTCGAGGTGCTGCATACTCTGGGCGACGCCATCCTTGAGGGAAAGCCCGACTCCACGATCCACCGGCTTATCTGCGAAGGTGCGGTCAATGTCGTGGAGGCTCAGGGCGCGGTCATCTATTTGCTCGATGAAACAGGGAAATCGCTGGTGCCGCGACATTGCACAAAAAATTGTCCGCCACTCATCGCCCTCCCGGAACGCATCATCTCCCAGGCACAAACCAATCCCGCCACATTGCCGAGCTTCCTGCGCCTTCACAGCATCGCACCCGGCGAAGGGGCTCTCGGTGAAGTCTTCACCACCCAGAGCGAGGCGAACATTGACGATCTGCTCCATCATCCAAAGTTCAACGGCGAATCCAATCCCTTCCAGAAACACATCAAGGTGCTCATCGCCCCTCTGCGCTACGGCAAGCGCGCGCTCGGCGTCATGGCCGCAGCCAATGCGGGCGGCATAAAATTTTCCCAGCACGCGCTGGAAATGTTCGTCGCCCTTGCGGAGCAATGCGGCTTCGCCCTCGGCAGCGCCCAAGCCCACAAGGAAGCAAGCGCAAAAAAATCCATTGAGGCGGAACTGCGCAACGCCAGCGAGATTCAACAAATTCTCCTGCCCGCGAATGCGCCCGAAATGTCCAGCTTTGAGATCGCCGGACACAACGTGCCCGCCAAGCTTGTCAGCGGCGACTACTATGATTTCTTCCGCGTGAACGCCAGCCACATTGGTATCGCCATCGCCGACGTCTGCGGCAAGGGCATCCCCGCCGCATTGATTACCGCCATGTGCCGGAGCGTCCTGCGCGCAAATGCCCGGGAAAATCTCAGCCCCGCCGCGGTGCTCGCCGCCGTGAACCGGAATCTTTTTCCCGACATCCGGCAGGACATGTTCATCACCGCCGCCTACATCGTGGCCGCTGCCGACACGGGGACGATCACCCTCGCCCGCGCCGGCCACACCACGCCCTATTTGTGGCGAAAAGAATCCGGTGCCGTGGAAGAAATTTCTGTGTCCGGCCTCGCCATCGGCATTGATAAAGGCGAGGTCTTTGAGCGCGCCACCAAGGATGTCAGCGTCACCATGCACAGCGGCGACGTCCTTCTGCTTTACACCGACGGCGTCAATGAAGCCACCGATCACAAGGACTTACTCTTCGGTGAAGATCGCATCAAACAAGTTCTCGCCGAAACCGCACCACAAGGACCCAAGTCCGTCGTCGATGCCATCAGTCGCGCCGTCGAAACCTTCATGGGCGGCGAGCAACAGTCCGACGACATCACGCTCGTTGCGATGCGGAAGAAATAGCAAGGGCGGCTTGTCCTTGCAGTTCTGCGAGCAAGGGCAAGATGCCCGTGCTACTTTTGGAGTGCTCGGACGTGTCCGAGTTTTCACTCACGCGCCGCGTCGCGACGTTCAGAGCTGCGACACGTCGCCGCAGTCCAGATTTGAAAATAGCCCGGCAGATGACCTCATTTCAATCATCGTAGTGGAATCTGCACTGCATTATCAGGAGACTTTCGTTTTCCACCCGGTAGATGAGGCGGTGTTCCTGAGTGATCCGTCTCGACCACCAGCCTTTGAGATTATTCTTGAGCGGCTCGGGCTTGCCGATGCCGGAAAAGGGATTCCGCTGGGCGTCCTTGATGACCTCGTTGACTCGTTGGAGAATTTTGCGATCCGTTTCCTGCCAGTAGAGATAATCCTTCCAGCCGTTGGGAAGCCACGTCAGTCGCATAGCTCGCCCGATTTAATTTTGCCCGCTTCATAGTCAGCCAAACTCTGCTGGATTTGGGTAGCATTGGCTCGGGTGGAAAAAAGATGGAGAGTGGTTTCCATCGCCTCATACTCCTCGATGGCTAACATGACGACCTTGCCCGTCCCGTTGCGGGTAATGGTGATCGGCTCCCGGTCACGGGAGGCAGCGTCCATAAGTCCGGCGAGCTGGTTTCTAGCTTCGGTGTAGTTAATCGTTTGCACCCCAAACTTTCGTGTATGGACAGAATTCTGTCAATGTCGGGTTTCAGGGGCTAAATCTCTAATTGTGGCCGAGAGCGGTTGCACATTTCACCTGTCGCCATGTATCTGTTCGCCTTTGAGTCAGCGTTTGATTGACATGATTGAGGCGCGCTGGTCATCCGACAAAAATGGTGATTAGTGAACTGCTGTGTCAAGGGTTGCCTTAAGTATCTGGCCCTGTGCTGAAACAAGAATTCCAAGCACGTAGATGGGAACGCCAAAAGCAATCGCCAAGAGCAAGCCAGAAAGTATCAGCCGAATGTCACGAGCCTCGCCGCTAATGGCAATTCCTGCGAGAAACACGATAATGGAAAAAGCGATGGCTAGCATCTTGACGAGTGAGCCAACTCCGTTGATGGCGCGCACCGTAAGATATGCGTCAAAATAGCGATTTGTGGCTGTCTCTTTTGAGCTTTCGACCACGCGCACTGCCTCCGCAAAAGTGGGATCGGGAACACCAGCATTTCGCTGGGAAAGCACACGCCTAGCAGCCTCAACCGCCTCTTCTCGGTAGGCTCCTGGGCTGCTAGCGGCGATTTCTCGAAGATGGTCGGTGCTCTGGCGTGAGTATGAGCGGATCAGTTCTTCAAGGTCTTTCGGATCCATGGTGGAGTGAGTGGGTGTGAAGGTGAAGGTGAAGGCACTTGGCGGTTAGACGAACATTCAAGATCATCAACAGATTCCTTTGTTCATCAACAGCTTTATAGGCAAAACTTGTGTTGGCATTTTACAAATTCGTGGCGCTTGGGCTGTTAATTAATTTCATGACGTAATCAGGAAACACAGGCTTGTGTTTTCAACGGCATAGAAGCGTAAATCACCGGTATTATGATTCCAAAGCGCGGTTGCATCTTCAATCGTATCGGGGCATTCACCACTGCAAGGGCAGGATGCCCTAGCTACGGAATGAATGGCTACGGAATGAAAATTCCCTGGCGCTTGCCAGTGGGCTTTTTCGCGTCCATACTCCGCCCCCATTTTTCAATCCACGAATCATTCCATGAGCCAAACGAACACAGAAGATACAGCGCCGACCACGACCGCCGACACGGAGGAGGTTGATGAAATTGAGCAGCCTGTCCCAATGACTGATCCGCTCACTGAAGCCCAGGCTGAGGCGGAGAAATGGAAGGACATCGCCCTGCGTTCCGCAGCGGAGCTGGACAATTTCCGCAAGCGCACCAC
>JAYVQB010000207.1:0-7893 GCA_043757085.1 Verrucomicrobiota bacterium | reverse complement strand
GGGAGGACATTGTGCCGCCATCGACGGATGTCTCCCGGCTATTTGGCGGTGGCTCAGCGGGCACCAGTTCCATTCATGGTTCCAAGGCCAACCTGATGACCAGAATTCGCTCCATTGTTTTTCCGAAGGTGGATTTGCAAGGTGCCACCCTGGAGGAAGTTGTGGAATACCTCCGCATTCAGACGCGTGAACTGGATTCGGGAAACAAGGGTATCAGTTTTGTTATGCGGGCTCCGCCGGAAGCTAGGTCGAAACCGATCACCCTGAATCTCAAGCAGGTGCCCTTGGAGGAGCTGTTGCGCTATGTCACCGAAATGTCGGGGACGGCCTATCGCCTTGATGAGTTCGCGGTGAACATCACCAGTCTTTCTGAGAAATCGGATGCGCTCATCACGAAGAGCTATCGCGTCACTCCTGACTTCATGGCCAGTGCCGCCATGGGGGGCGCCGCGCCAGATGCTCCCATTGATCCGTTTGCAGCTAAAAAGCAAGGAACGCAGTCCGGCTTGATCAGCAGGAGCCGCATGGGGGCGCGTGAGTTTCTGGAGCAGCGCGGTATTGCCTTCCCTGCAGAGGCTTCGGCTTCATACAATCCCTCCACGAACATCCTTTTTGTTCGCAACACTTTGGAAAATATCACGCAGATCGACGAGTTGGTGGAGCAGGCCACGGGTGCCACGCCAAAGCTGGTCGAGATTACCGTCAGGCTTATTGAGGTTAACAGCGTGCGGATGAAGGAACTCGGATTCGACTGGCTTCTTGGCGCGGCCAATGTCCCCGGTTCATCGGGTGCATTCGTCAGTGGAGGCACGCCCGGCAATCAGCGCAGTGGTGCCTTCACCAACAATGAGTTCCCCTTCGCCAATCCGGGCGGCTCGCTGGTGGGACTGAATCCCGTGACCTCCGGTTTGCGCAGTTCGGGAAACATCCTCGGCACGCCTTCGATTGATAATCTCATCAATAACCGCCAGCAGGCGTCGCTAGATTCCCGTTCCCCCGGCCAGTTCGCACTCGCGGGCGTCTTCACTGATCCGCAGTTCCAGATGGTGATCAGGACACTTTCCCAATCAAAGGGTGTTGAGTTGCTGGCTTCTCCGGCAGTTGTCACCAAGAGCGGCCAGCGCGCGTCCATCAGGCTTGTGCGTGATTTTCCCTACCCGACGGAATACAATCCTCCGCAAATTCCCACGAATATCGGTGCGAATGCTGGCTCCGCCGTCATCCCCATCACCCCTGCGATGCCTACAGCCTTCAAGACCCGCCCTGTTGGCATCGAGGTGGAAGTGGAGCCGGTCATCGGTGACAACAACCGCCGCGTCGATCTCTCCATCGTGCCTAGCTCAGTGGATTTCGAGGGCTTCATCAATTACGGAGAAGACATTACCCTCACGACTACTCATGATTTGCTGGGAAATTCCATCACGGTCAAACAGCCCAATACGATTCTTCAGCCCATTTTCCGCACCAACAAGGTGACAACATCCGTCAGCGTCTGGGATGGAAACACCATCGCCATCGGTGGTGTCATTTCCGATAAGCGCAGCAAAATTCAGGACAAGGTGCCCATCGTCGGTGATATCCCGCTGGTGGGCCGCACTTTCCAGAGCAAGGTCAGCCTAGTGGAGAAAAAGAACGTCGTCTTCTTTGTCACCGTGCGCGTGCTCGATCCCTCCGGCAGCCGACTCAATCAAGCTGGACACACGGCCGCTGCGCCATAAAATCGTCCTTGTTCTCCTGCTCGTCCTCGGAATTTCACCGAGCAAGAAGCAATTGAGGACGAGTAGGAGAACGAGCACGAGTTGGAGGAACCCTCACAGGTTCACCACAAATTCACCCGCTGGCCCGGCATGGGCGACAAGACCTCCGTCCCAGGAAGCGCGGTTGCCAGCGTCTGCGAGAACCACGCCTGCGCCGCTTCGTCGCCATGCACCAGTAAGATTTTTTTCGGCTTCACTGCACAGGCATAGTCCACCAGCTGCTCGCGTGATGCGTGCGCGCTGAAATCAAAACTCTCCACTCGTGCGCGCAACTCCACCGGCGGCATTTTCGGATCAAGCTCGATCATATCACCCGGCTTCGCATGTCGCAGCTTCCAGCCCGGTGTCGTCGGATCTGTATAGCCGACGAAAGCCACTGCGTTGCGCGGATTGTCCAAAAAGCGCATGGCGAAACGGTTCGACGTGGTGCCTTCCGACATCATCCCACTGGACAGTGCGTAGATCGTGCGCGGATTGCTTGTGATCTCTTTGCGTTTCTTTCGCGGCGCAACCAGCGAGCTCATGTCATGAAGAATGCGGAAGCCTTCGTAGTTCCGACGTGACTCCGAGCTGTAGTGATCATAGAGCACCGTCACCTTCGCACTCAGTCCACCGATGATCACCGGCATTTCTGGAATCAAATCCATCTGACGCAGTTCATGGATCATCACCAGTAGTTCCTGTGACTTGCCCAGCGCGAAAACCGGGATCAGCACCGCGCCGCCCTGCGCATAAGTTTCTCGGATCAATGTCGCCAGCCGCTCTTTCTCCGCGCGGCGGGTGAAACCCTCCGGCCTCTGGTAATCACCGCGCGTCGTCTCCATGATCAGCGCATCCGGCGACTCCATTGGAAAGTCCGCTTCACGCGCGATTGTTTGCGCCTCAAAGTTTACATCGCCCGTGTAGAACACCGTCTTGTCTTCTGTCTTGAAGCGCATCCCCACCGAACCCATGATATGGCCCGCATCATAGAACGTGCATTCCACATCGCTGCCCGCCACCATGAACGGCTTGCGCAACGGTTCATGCATCCATTGCACACGGATTTCATCCAGCTCGCTGTGCGTGAAGAGCGGATACTCCAGAATGCCCAACTCATCGCGCTGGCTCGTCATCACGTTCACGGAATTGTGCAGCATCGCGGAGCTGAGATCGCCCGTCGCCTCCGTCATGATGACCGGCGTATTCGGATGCCGGTTCTGCAAAACGGGCAGGGAACCGATGTGATCGTGATGCGCGTGGCTGATAAATATCGCATCCAATTTATCGCGGGGCACCTGATTGAAATCTGGCAGCGCATTCAGTCCCGATTCCTTGGGATGCATCCCGGAATCAATGATGAAGCGATGCCTCTCCGTCTCCAGCAAATAGGAGTTGGCGCCGATTTCCCTGCGGCGCGTCAGGGTCTTAAATGTCATCATGAATGCAGTGTCGTATTGAGCGGCGTCCTTGCTGGACAACCGGGCGGAGTCCCTAATGGAGGAATCATGGCTTGGCAAGCGGCGTATCCTCAAGAGTGTCTTGGACTGCGGCAGCCTTGCTGCCGCTTTCACCTGCAAGCCCTGCTGGCGGTGGATTGAAGGAATACTTCTGCGATCCGCCGCAGCGGGCTGCCGCAGTCCACATTGTTCAGGAAACGGATTTTGGTGCAGGCCAGAGGAAACAAAACACCGATCCCGTCAATGTGAATGCCAGCGCGAGATGTGGGGCGCACCAGGTCAGTGAGGATTGGAAACTGACGATGGCCGCAGCGAGGCTGAGCGCGAGGACGCCAACACCAAAGGCCACTGCGCCCATGCGCCGAAAGCGGAGTTGAACAAAGGCGAGTATCAACGCAATTCCCGCAGCGGTCCATTCAATCCATTCCGGAGCGCGATGCAGGGTCGGCAAGGCGAGCGCCCACGCCGCAATGCGTCCGCGAGTTTCCGCGCCATCTTTCGCCGTCCCCAGAATGATCAGCTTGTGCTTGCCGAGCTTTTTTGCCAGCGCGCGACCTGTATCATCGCCGAGATCAGGCGTGAGCAAGTCAATGGCATTGATGCGAATGGGATCCGATTTCAGTCGTGGCACGACGCTGCCGTCGTTAGCCAGTGGAACAAAACGGCGACCGCCGAGATGCAGACCGGCACCGATACCGAAGCGCAATCGTTGTTCGGCGTAAGGCGTGTGTTCCTTGAGCGCGATCATCTGGGCATCGAGTGAAGGCACGAGCTTCTCACCTGCGCGAGCGACGAGCAGTGATGGACGTTCCGCTTTTTCACCAGCAGTTGTGGCGACGAATCCCAGTTCCATCTGGGTGCGCAGTTGTTTGTCCGGCATGAGAAAGTTACTCAATTTCGCCGCCGATGAGGCATCGCCTTGCACGAATTTGAAGACAGGAAGGTCTGCATCATCAGTTAAGGATGACGGCTGTAGTGGAGCGTCTATCATGGCTCCGAATGCCAGCGCAACCAGCGGGAACTGACGGAAGCTCTCCTGAAGTTCGCCGAGAAACGGCACGTCCGGCTTGTCCCATTTCAAGACATCGCCCATGACGACGACATCCGGTTCATGCTTCGCGATGCGCTTCAAAAGAATGATATAATCCAGCGGCGCGGGCGGCCACGCGCTGAACTCGGCTTTGTCTTTTTCATTGAATTCAATGACGACGACTTCTGGCGATGGCTCAATCTCGGTGCGCTCGAATCGGTCGCGCGTGTTGGCAATGAGGAAGTCGAGAAAGAGATGCTCGCCCTGCAACCAGCGTTGTCCGCCCTTCTCGCGGAGCGTGAAGAACGCCGCCACCGCGAGAAGAATCGTTAGAATGCCGGCGCGCAACTTCATGGGCAATTACTCGATGCGGAACAAATGCATGAACGTGGCCTTCGGATCGAGGCTCACGTAATTGTTTGCGCCAGTCCATTCATAGACGTTTCCGTGCAGGAGGTCGCGCACACGGTAATGAGCATCGCCAGGCAGACCGAGCGCGGCGGTGTCCAGATGCACCAAGCTGCCAGTCATGCCATGCGGATTGAGATTGATGATGACGAGAATGCGGTTGCCGAAGTCCGGCGTGCATTTGCTATAAGCGATAATCTGCGCGTCATCGGCCTGATGGAAACGGAGGTTGTCGTAAAGCTGGAGCGAGGGGTTCTCATGGCGTGCGCGATTGAGTTCGCCAATGAAGCCTTTGATATTGTGCGGCGCATTCCAGTCGCGAGTTTTCAACTGGTATTTCTCGGAGTCGAGATACTCTTCCTTGCCGGGCAATGGCGCGTTTTCGCAGAGTTCGTATCCGCTGTAAATGCCCCATGATGGCATGAGTGTGGCTGCGAGCGCGGCGCGGATTTTGAACATGGCCGCATCGGCGTTCTGCAAATGGCCGGGCAGGATGTCCGGCGTGTTCGGCCAGAAATTCGCGCGGTAATACCAGTGCATGTCACTGCGGGTGAGTTCGGCGGCATACTCGCTGAGTTCGTGCTTGCTCTCACGCCATGTGAAATAAGTGTAGCTCTGCGAGAAGCCGATCTTGCCGAGCACTTCCATCATGCGCGGCTTGGTGAATGCTTCGGCAAGGAACAGCACCTCGGGATCGCTTTTCTGCACTTGGGTGATGAGCGTCTCCCAGAAGGCGGCGGGCTTGGTGTGCGGATTGTCCACGCGGAATATCCTCACGCCGCGCTTCACCCAGAACTGCACGACATCAATCAGTTCGCGCCACAGATTTTTCCAGTCGGCGCAATGGAAGTTCAACGGATAAATGTCCTGATATTTTTTCGGCGGATTCTCTGCGTAACGGATCGTGCCGTCTTCGCGTTGATGGAACCAATCGGGATGTTCCTTCACATAAGGATGGTCGGGCGAGCAATTGATGGCGAAATCCAACGCAATCTCCATGCCGCGCGATTTGGCCTCTTGCACCAGCCATTCAAAATCCTCCATCGTGCCCAGCGCGGGTTCAATGGAGCGATGGCCGCCGTGCTTGGAACCGATGGCCCAAGGCGATCCGACATCTCCGGGCACGGTGACGAGTGAATTATTTTTTCCCTTTCTGCCGGTGACGCCAATCGGATGGATCGGTGGAAAGTAAATCACATCGAAGCCCATCGATTTCGCGTCATCCAGCCGCGTGATGCAGTCGCGGAAGGTGCTGTGCTTGTCCTTGCGTCCCTCAGCGCTACGCGGAAAAAATTCATACCAAGATGAGAAGCGCGCCCGTTCGCGCTCGACAACTACACGCAGGGGTTGCGAGATCGTGCTCATAGAACGATCAGGGAAGCGGTCGAGAATGGCTTGCAAATCTTCGGATAAAACCACTTCCATCAAGTCGCGAGATTCAAGGGTGCGAAGCAGCGCGGATAGGTCTTCGAGTTCATTCGCTGCTTCCGCCGAGCCAGCGGCGCGGGCGCGTTTTGAAGCCTGACTGAGAAGCTTCGCACCCTCGCGGGCCTCGATGGCAAGCTCGGAATCATTGGCGTCAGACTTGGCCTTGAAATATTTTTTCCACGCGCGGTAAGAGTCTGGCCAGGCTTCGATCACGAGTTCCCAACGCCCGCACTTGGGCAGCTCGCAGCGACCCTGCCAGCGGTCGTTTTCCTGCGCTTGCATCGGGGCTTCATACCAGCGGGTGCCGCCCTGCACGCGCCATTTCAGAATGGCGCTGATGACATCGTGGCCGTCTTTGAAAATATCCGCATAGACATCCAGCGACTCATTCACCACGCGCTTGATCAGCCCGTTGATGTCGGGATAAAAATTTTCAATGATGACGGTCGGAGCGTGGGTCGGTTTCGGATTCATGAGGGAAGAATGAAAAAAGCAGCAGTAATGAAGAATGGAAGGTCGGAAGATTGGTTAATATAATTAAAAAGTGGATCATTCCAATTTTCCATTCTTAGACTCTTCCGAGTCTTCCTCTTTCCACGCCTCGAATTGCTCCCGCGCGGCGCGGTAACGGGCACCGCAGCGCGGGCAGGTGAGGGTGACGATTTCTTCATTGCCGAAAACGTCGTCGAGGTCTTGTTCGGCAAGCTTTGCCAGGATGGGATAAAGCCGATCCACCGAGCAGCCGCATTCCCAGATGTATGAACGTTTCTCCATCAGCACGAGAGTCTCCGTCTGGTCGAGCTTGCGGACATCTTCGATGGTGAGCGAAGCCAGCCACGCTTCGTCACAGTCGGGTTGCGCGGAGATCATAACAATGTCCTCGTCATCGTGACGGAAGAGTCGCGTGAGTCGCTGTTCGCTTTGCGCATGGTATTCCTCGATGGCGGTAAAAATGTCTGTCGTGGTGAAGTCGATCATACTCTGCATCGGCGCGTGATGCGGGCGTGCGGTCTGGGCGATGAACATGTTCCGGCCAAATTCACGGACGTCCTCGGTGAACATGCGCCCGGCGACGCGGCAGGGACGAGATGCGCCGGTGACAAAAAGGTTGAGCCGTGGCTCGTGGAAATTCAGCGTCCAGCCCGTAGTTTCCTCCTGTGGACGGGAGGCCAGATGCAAAGCCAAGGCGGCCAGTGCGTCCTTGAGCATGGCGTCGTGTTCATTGGAATAAACCAGATCGTGATCCGCGCGGTGGAGGTAGTAGTCTATATAGATAGGGCTGAATTCACCGCGCGCAACGAGCGCATTGCGACCGCGCACAAAGTAGCTGCGAATTTCGACAGGACTGGAATTGGAATCGGGCATTTAATATCGGAGTTAGAAGACGGGAGATAGCAGATGACGCGGAAAAGGAAAGGGTGGGACTGCCGCAGTCAATAAGGCGGAATACATTTTTTGACCCCATTCGCTCTGTCGTGTGGAGTGCTATTCCACATCGTTTTTCGCAGCAAACCAAATGCGTCTGCAGCGTGACAGCTAATTCCGTCGGGGCTGCGTCTTGTTTTGTAATGCAGTTGCGCCTGATCCCATTTTCTTGGGCAGGACGACTATTCATTGCGTATTCGCAGACCATCGCGGCGCTCGTAATGTCCGGAGACCCGACCACACCGAGTCGCCGCCGCGCAAGGACTTGGCACCTTCCTGCCGCTTCGGACTGAATCGCCAGCGCTCCGCTTGAAAGATTTCCTCCACAAAGGCCTGTGTGCCCAGCGCACCTCCTTTGCTCAGATAACGCAAACGGCAGCGCAGCATTTCCCACCGCTTCACTTTG